>DATFTS010000085.1:0-6687 GCA_035261645.1 Jatrophihabitans sp.
GATGACGATCGAGGATCGCCTGCGCGATATCGAGGCGCGCCACCGCGACGACGACCCGGAACTGTTCGCGGCCCGGCTCGCCCGCGTACCCCGGCTACTCGCCGCGGCCGACCGGGTTATGCGCCGACTCGCGTCACCCGGAGGGAGTGAGTACAACGCACCGTCGCGCACCTAGCGTTGCGCGGGTGCGCCTCCTATCGCCCGTATTCCGGCTCGTGACCGAGCCACCTCTCGTGCCACGCCGGCTGCGGCCGGGGGCCCTCGTGGAGTCGTTCGGCGAAGCGGTTCTGTGGCCGACCGTCGACGGGCTCCTGCGCCGCGTCGATCTCACTGACTTCGTTCTCGCTCACGTCTCCATCCCGCGCATCGTCGAGGCGATCGACATCAAGGCGGTGCTGGCCACCGTCGACGTCTCCGGTGTTGCCGATCAGGTGGTGCGCGACCTCGATCTGCCCCAGATCATCCGGACATCGTCCGAGGCGCTGAGCACCGACGCCGTGGTCGGCCTGCGCTTACAGAGTGCGTCGGCAGATGATGTGGTCGACCGGCTCGTCGGCCGGCTCGTTCACCGGCGCCACGCCGACGTAGCAATCACACCTCGGCCGGAGGTGGCGGTGAAGCCGGGGTGGGAGGCGCCGTGAGAGCGCTGCCGTCGGCACGCCCGGTTCCGGTCCACCGGACGCTTCAGGGCCGGCGCGCTGGGCTGGTGAGCCGGTTGGCGGCTGCTGGGATCGACGCCCTGGTCACGGCCACCGGCGTGGCGGTCCTGTACGGGTTGGTCGCCGGATGCGCCTTCCTGGTGAACCCCCGATCGTTCTCGTGGCCGGGCGACTTGGGGTGGAGCGTGCCCACTGTCGCGGGCGTCGTGGCCACGGCGTACCTGGCCCTTTCCTGGTCAGCGTCCGGGCGAACGGTCGGCAACGTCCTACTGGGCCTTCGGGTGCTCCGGCGGGACGGCCGCCCCCTCCACATGCTGCGCGCGCTCCTGCGGGCGCTGCTCTGCCTCGCGTTCCCCATCGGGTTGCTGTGGATCCCGTTCGACCACTCGCGGCGCTCGCTGCAGGACCTTCTGTTCAGCACCCGGGTCAGCTACGACTGGCTGCCGTCCAACCGCCCCTGACGGCACGGCGCTGGCGGGCTTCACCGCCGGGATCATCAGGGCGGCCAGCAGTCCGAGCAAGGCGATGACGCCGAGGATCGCGATGGCAAGCGCGTACGGGTGGCGGCCCGGATGGGCCGCGCCGACCAGCACCGAGCCGGCGAGCGCCACACCGAGCGACGAGCCGAGATTCGACACGCTGCGCGAGACGCCGGAGATGTCTCCCTGTTGGTCGGGCGGGAAGCTGGACTGCACCACGTTGACCGACGCGGTGAGCATCACCCCGACGCCGGCGCCCATGAGGAAGAGGCCGGGAATCAGCGTCCAGACCGCCACCGACACGGGCACGAGAATCAGCAGCAGGGCCATGCCGGCGACCGTCGCGACGAACCCCGCGCGGATCAGCACCGCCTGGGCGCGCCGCCGAGCCATCCGGCCCGCGACGGCCGACGCCAGAAGGACGCCGATCGTGGCCGGGGTCAGCGCCAGTCCGGTCTTGATCGCGCTGTACCCGCGCACCTCCTGCAGATACACCGAGGTGACGAAGAAGGTGCCCTGCATGACCAACCACTGGACGGTCTGAGTGGACAGTCCCAGGTCAGAGGTCCGGTTGCCGAACAGCCGGAGCGAGACCAGCGGCTCGTGGCCGCGCTGCTCGGTGGCGTGCAGGTGCCACGCGCACAGGCCCAGGAACGCCGCGCCGATTGCGATGCACGGCCACACCGGGGCTATGCCGCCCTTCGGGATGATCACCGTGCCGCCGATCTCCAGATCCTTTCGGGCCGTACCCCAGCCGTAGTTCGAGGTCAGGAGCACGCCGAAGACGACGAAGAAGAGGCCGGCTGCGGATAGCACCGCACCGGCGTAGTCGAACCTGGGCTTCCGGCCGACCAGGGGCAGGTCCGTAAGCCGCAGGGTCATGAGAACGATGCCGGCCACGACCAAGAACTGCACGACGAACGAGGCCCGCCAACTGATCGTGCTGGTGATCAAGCCACCGATGAGCGGGCCGGTGGCCGCCCCGAGGCCGGCCGCGCCGCTGACCACGCCGAAGTACTTGCCGCGCGTGGCGACGTCCGAGAAGGCGACCGTGATCAGGATGTAGATCGGCGGGATCATCAACGCCGAGCCGATCCCCTCCAGCAGCGAGTACGACACGATGAGCATCGGCAGGTTCTGCGCGACGGACGCCAACAGTGCGCCGGCGCCGTAGATGGCGAGCCCGATGATGAACGTCCGCTTGCGACCGACGATGTCGGTCAGCTTGCTGCCCGGAATCATGAGCGAGGCCATGGTGAGGGTGAACAGCGTGATGGTGGCCTGGATGCCAGAGACGGACGTGTGGAGGTCGTGGGCGATGTCAGTGATCGCGACGTTCATGTTCGAGGCGGCGTAGCTGGCGATGAATTGAGCCAACGCCAGCGGCAGCACAAGCGTGCGAGCGGACGACTGCGTGACGGTCGTGGCCATGGGCCGACCCTCGCCGATCGGAGGCCGGACCGGCTCATCCGGGCCGGACGACGACCCACCGCGGCCGCTCTGCGATTGTGCGATCACGTCGGCCCGCAGCCTGCGGGTCGCTCCGCGAATCGCCGAACATCTGGGGCAGCCATGGACACCTACCCGGCCATCTCGGACCACGGTCTCATCGGGGACCTTCAGACAAGCGCGCTAGTGACCTCCGACGGCGCGATCGACTGGTTCTGCTCCCCCCGCTTCGACTCACCGAGCCTGTTCGCCGCGCTGCTCGACCGCAGCCGCGGCGGCTATTTCCAGATCCGGCCGGATGCATCCGACTACGTCACCAAGCAGCTCTACCTGCCGGGCACGGCAGTGCTCATCACGCGCTTCCTCACGCCGGACGGCGTCGGCGAGCTGTACGACTTCATGCCGGTGCTCGGCACTGAGGCGACCGAACGTCACCGGATCGTCCGGATGGTCCGCGTCGTTCGCGGGCAGATGCGGTTCGTCATGGAGTGTGAGCCCCGCTTCGACTACGCCCGGCTCCCCCACCAGACCGAGATCACCAGTGATGGTGCGGTGTTCCGGGCCGGCGCCCTTGCCGTCAGCCTCCACATGGTGCGGCGTCCCGGCGTGCCGAGCGGCGCGGTGACCTTCGACCCGGTCGGCGACTCCGGCGTCCGTGCGGTCGTCACCGGCCGGGACGGCGACATCGGCGGGGTCGTGCTCGAAACGGCGTCGTCAAACCCGCGGGCGATTCCGGGCGAGGAGATCCTCGAGGAGTTCACTCGGACCCGGGACTTCTGGCGCACGTGGGTGGGGCACTCGCGTTACGCCGGGCGCTGGCGCGAGTCGGTGGAGCGGTCGGCCATCACGCTCAAGCTCATGACCTACCAGCCCACCGGGGCGCTCGTCGCCGCCCCGACCATGGGGCTGCCCGAACAGGTGGGCGGTGAGCGTAACTGGGACTACCGCTACACCTGGGTCCGGGACGGTTCCTTCTCCGTCCACGCCTTACTGGGACTCGGCTACACCGACGAGGCGGAGGCCTTCCTCGGCTGGCTCGGGAGCCGGGTCAACGAGGCGGCGTCCGCCGCCGGCGCCGGCCAGCCGTCACCACTCAAGATCATGTATCGGGTCGACGGCACGAGCGATTTGAAAGAGGAGGAGCTCGACCACTTCGAGGGTTGGCGCGGGTCGCGGCCGGTCCGCATCGGCAACGACGCATCTGACCAACTGCAGCTCGACGTGTACGGCGAAGCGCTCGACTCCCTTTGGCTTGGCGATCGCGCGGGTCTATCGATACCGCACAAGGGGTGGCTGCGTATCCGGAGCCTCCAAGACTGGCTTGCGGACAACTGGAATCGCCCCGACGACGGGATCTGGGAGACGAGAGGCGGTCGGCAGGAGTTCACATATGGCCGGCTGATGAGCTGGGTTGCGTTCGATCGCAGCATCCGGCTGGCCGACGAGCACGGGCGGCCGGCCGATGTCGACAGGTGGCGCCGAGCCAGGGACGCCGTCTACGACGAGATCATGACGAAAGACTGGAGCCCGGAGCGCGGTGCCTTCGTCCAGCACTCGGCAACGACGGTCCTCGACGCCGCGTTGCTCTACATGCCGCTGGTCGGATTCGTCAGTCCAACCGATCCCATGTGGCTGTCGACGTTGCGGGCGATGGACGAAGAGCTCGTTTCCGACAGCCTCGTGTACCGCTACGACCCGGAGGCGTCACCGGACGGGCTCCGCGGCAGCGAGGGGACGTTCTCGATGTGCACGTTCTGGTACGTCGAGGCGCTCGCCCGGGCCGGTCGGTTGGGGGAGGCTCAGCTCACCTTCGAAAAGATGCTCACCTACGGCAACCACCTGGGGCTCTACTCCGAAGAGATCGCGCCGACCGGAGAGCAGATCGGCAACTTCCCGCAGGCGTTCAGCCATCTGGCGCTCATCAGGGCGGCGACGACGCTGAGCGCGGCGTTGGCCGAGCCTCGGACGGACGGCCACACAGGCCTGCCGGCAACGGCGCTGGCCCAGGCGACCAACTTCAGCGCGGGGTAACTCTGATTCGCTTAGGAGGAGACGCAAGTGACACAACCAACGGCAAGCCGGGACGTCGCCGGCACGGGCCCGATCAGCTACTTGGTCGTCGAGTTTCCAGGCAACAAGATGACCGGCGAAGGCTTCTCCGCCCTCGTCGATCTCGTCGACCGCGGCCTGATCACGGTGCTCGATCTGACCTTCCTCACCAAGGACCTCGACGGCAACATGCAGGCCGTGGAACTGCGCGACCTCGACCACGACGGAACCTTCGACCTCGCCGTGTTCGAGGGGGCTTCGTCCGGCCTCATCGACCAGAGTGATCTCGCCGAGGCTTCCTCGGCGATCGAAGCCGGCTCCTCCGCAGGCGTCCTGATCATCGAGAACCGCTGGGCCGCCGGCTTCGTCGACGCCCTGCGGCGCGGAGGTGCCGAGTTGGTCGCCGCCGGCTACGTGCCACAGGATGCGCTGGCTGCATCGCTGGACATGGCCGAGGCAACCAACGCCTGAATCGCAGGGAGGAGCAACCCATGCCCGGATTATTGAGAGGTGTCGCCCGAACCGCAGTCGTCGCCGGAACGGCTACGGCCGTATCGAATCGGGTCTCCCGTCGGCAGGGGAATCGCTGGGCGCAACAAGGGGATCCGGCGTACGGCGCGCAGCCGGAGGAACAGCAATACGCCGCGCAGCCGGCTCAACCGGCTGCCGATCCGCTCGCGCAGTTGAAGGAACTCGGTGAGCTGAAGAAGAACGGCGTCCTCACCGACGAGGAGTTCCAGGCCCAGAAGCAGAAGATTCTCAACGCCTGAGCGATGCCCCGGGAGCCGATGAACGCGACCGTTCGGAGTCCGCGGGCGGTGACCCGTGAGCACCGTTCGGAGCTGTTCCGCGAGGCGACCGTCATGGTGCTGTACGTGGCGGTCGTCGAGATAGCCGAACTGGCGGCGCTGCCCGAGGGCCACTACTCGGACGGTCGGGTCACCGGGCCGGCGGGTAGCACGATGCTCGCCATCGTCTGGGGAACCGCTGTCGGGCTCGCCCTGGCGCATTGGTTCGCATTCCAGCTTGCAGCGCCAGCCTTCCGTGGGGACCGGCCGACGCGCGTCGACTGGCAAATCGGCTCCGCCCAACTGGCCGGCGCTGCGTTCGTCGCGGTCCTGTCCAGCCTTCCGGTGCTGTTCTTCTCAGACCTGCGCGCACAGGAGTTCATCGGTGATGTGCCAGCTGCCCTCATCGGCGCGGTCGGCTACCTGGTCGCGCGCCGAGCCGGCTTCGCCGTACTCCCCGCTGTCTTCTTCGCGATCACCGCGATCGCGCTCGGCATCCTGGTCGCGCTCGTGAAGACCAAGATCGCCGCGCATTGACCGACCCAGCGATGGGCTGGCGGCCCGCGGATCCGGCACGACGGCCAGTGCTGTTCGTCAACCCCAGATCTGGCGGGGGGAAGGCCGCACGTGCGGGGGTTGCCGAACGGGCGCGCGAACGAGGCATCGAGGCCGTCATCTTGGAGCCTGGCAGCCAGAGCCTGCCGGCGCTGGCCCAGACGGCCGTCGCCGGCGGCGCGGACGCGCTTGGGGTGGCCGGTGGCGACGGGTCCCTGGCGGTCGTGGCCACTGTCGCCGCCGCGCACGGGCTGCCGTTCGTCTGCATCCCGGCCGGAACACGCAACCACTTCGCGCTCGACCTCGGAGTGGACCGGGACGATCTTGTCGGCGCCCTGGACGCGTTCACCGATGCAGTCGAGCACCGCATCGACATGGGCGAGGTGAACGGCCGCATGTTCCTGAACAACGTCTCCCTCGGGATCTACGGCGAGGCGGTCCGCCAGTCGGCCTACCGCGACGCCAAGGTGCGCACCCTGGTGGAGACAGCACACAGTGCGTTCAGTGGACCCACTGCGCTGGCGCCCGCGCTGCGCCTCGTCGACGATGCTGGGCGCGTGCATGCTCAGCTGGCAGTCGTGCTGGTGTCGAACAATCCGTATGCGGTGGACCGTCCTCCGCCCGGCAGGCGTCCGGCGCTTGATAGCGGCCTACTCGGAATCCTCATTCTCGATGCACCCGACAAGCGGCCGCGTGCGCCGGGACGGG
>DATFTS010000086.1:0-6619 GCA_035261645.1 Jatrophihabitans sp.
TTCTCCTCGTGGGAGAACGGCGCGATCATCCGGTTCCCCGAGGACATGCCGCGCGAGAACATCGAGATGCAACGCGTGATCATGCTGAACATGGATCCTCCGCAGCACACCCGGATGCGGTCGATCATCTCCCGTGGCTTCACGCCGCGTGCGGTCAACAACCTGAAGGACGCGCTCACCGAGCGCGCGTACAAGATCGTCAACGAAGCCGCGGCAAAGGACACCGGAGAGTTCGTCCGCGACGTGGCGTGTGAGTTGCCGCTGCAGGCGATCTCCGAACTGCTCGGCGTGCCGCAGGAAGACCGGTTCAAGATCTTCGACTGGTCGAACCGGATGATCGGCAACGATGATCCCGACTATGACCCCGAAGACAGCCAGGTGGCCTCGTTCGAGACGCTGAGCTACTTCATGGCGATGGCCGAGGAGCGCAAGGAGTGCCCGGCCGACGACATCGTCACCAAGCTGGTCAGCGCCGATATCGACGGCGAGGAGCTGACCTCGGACGAGTTCGGGTTCTTCACGATCCTGATGTCGGTAGCCGGCAACGAGACGACCCGCAACGCGATCAGTCACGGCATGATCGCGTTCCTCGAGAACCCGGACCAGTGGGAGCTCTACAAACGGGAGCGCCCGGAGACCACCGCGGACGAGATCGTGCGATGGACGACGCCCGTCGTGGCGTTCCAACGCACCGCCAAGGTCGACACCGAGATCGGCGGCCAGCAGATCAAGGCGGGCGACCGCGTCGGCCTCTACTACGCGGCCGCCAACTTCGACCCGGACGTGTTCGAGGATCCGTACAAGTTCGACATCAAGCGCGACCCCAACCCGCACGTCGGGTTCGGCGGCACCGGCGCCCACTACTGCGTCGGCGCCAACCTTGCCCGCTTGGAGATCAACTTGATCTTCAACGCGATTGCGGACGTGCTGCCGGACATCTCCATGATCGGCGAGCCCAAACGCCTGCGCTCGGGGTGGCTGCACGGGATCAAAGAATTCCCAGTCGCGTACAAATGTCCGGTCGCGCACTGAGCTGACCTCGCACCCTGCGGACCTGTACACCGATCGCCTTGGGATGTAGACACCGGCGCCGTCCGATCTAGACGCCTCGTAATCCGTGATCTCGCCCGGCGCGCGCGGCACGCTCGCGCGTCAGCATCCGGCGGCTTGCCAACGCCGCACAAATCGCCCTAAGACTGGCGTCGCAAACTGGAGCAATTCGCCTCGATCCGTGCGCTAGCGCGCTCCTGGCCACGGATATCGGCAGGCATGACATCTGGATGACACGGACGTCATGATCCTCGCCGCGGGCCCCCGTGCACACGTTCTGATCTCGTTCTGGCTTGCGATTCGCAGGTCGCGTTCGGGGGATACGGGGATACGGGGGCCGTTATGCGCGCACGTTTTCAGCTGCCTACACGTCTGCTCGGTCGCGGACGAGCCACACGCCTTGTGGTCGTGGCGACCATGGTCGCCGGCGTGATCACCGCGTTGGTGCCGCCGGCGACGGCGGCGGCCGCGCCAGGAGACACGGGCGCGATCACCTTGCAGGTCCGCAGCGCGCGCACCGTCAACAACGGCAGCGGGTTCGTGCATAAGGGCGACGTCGTCGACACGTACAAGTGGATGATCAACCTCGACGACACCGGCAATCCAGGGACAGCGGCGGCGCCCGGGTCGGACGCGTGCCTGCCCGCCGGGCACGCCGACGGCAGCTACGCCGACAACTGCCCGTGGCCGTCGGTGCGCCCGACTTCCGGCTTCGCGCCGATCGTCGCGCAGGGCGACCAGACCGACCTGAACGCGGGCACGGCGCTGGACGGGCTGGCACCCGGCAAGTACCTGATCTCGGTAACAGCCGACGGATTCAAGATCGACGGCGCGCACTTCAGCGTCGTCGCCGGCGCCACAAACCCCGTCACGGTGGCGATGCAGCCACTGCCACTGCCGCTGACGACGTTGCGGCTGCAGGTGTTCAACGACAACGTCCCCGTCGACGCGACGTACGAGATCGACGCCGAGCGCGGGCTCGCAAACTTCACCGCGACGCTGTCCGACGTCCTCGGCCTCGTCAGCACCGACTACTACGGCAACGCGCTGTGCACGCGCTACATGCGTCGCAACGGCGGCCAGATCGTCAGCCGCCCGATCGACAACGCGCTGCCGATCGCGTTCGACACGAACGGCAAGCCCATCGTCGACCCGGCGTCGATCGGCAAGTGTGTCAGTGACGCCACCGGTCAGATCGTCATCCCCAACCTCGGGCCCAACCGCTACGCGGCCACGGTGACACCGCCGGCGCCGACTGCCGGTCAGACGTACCAATGGGTGCAGACGACGACCCTCGAGGGCGGCCACGACCACGACATCTGGCAGCAGGAGGGCGAGACCGGGTACAACACCGAGCAGACCAAGGGCGGCGAACTAGTTCCCACCGTGCAGTTCGGTTTCGTCAAGACGCAGGCGATCTCGATCCCGCGGCGCAACGTGCCGACCGGCGAGATCAAGGGTGTCGCCATCGCCGGCCTGCCCTACGTCGGTGGTCAGAACGGCCAGGTTGTGCCGGAAACCGGACTCGCCGGCGCGAAGTCGGGCGGGCCGATCAAGAACCCGTGGATCGCGCTGTCCGACCTGAACGCCGGTGACCAGCAGATCTACGTCGGCCGCGGCAACGCGGATGGCAGCTTCGACATCCACAACGTGCCCGACGGCACGTACCAGCTGTCGATCTGGGACGACGACCAGGACTACATCCTGTGGAGCTTCAACGTCGAGGTGCAGGACGGCGGCCTTACGGACGTCGGCAACAAGATGATCGTCGGCTGGTTCACCCACATCTACGGACACGTCTTCGTCGACAGCAATGGCAACGGCAAGCTCGACCCCGGCGAGAAGGGCGTGCCGAGCTTCCCGCTCACCGTTCGCGAGCGTGACAACTCGCTCATGGACCAGGCCACGAACACCGCCACGACCGACGACTCTGGCGTCTACGACATCCGCGAGACGTACCCGCTGGGCAAGTTCCTGATCCTCGAGGCGTTCAACACCCGCTATAAGACGACCGGGGTGACGTACAAGGGCGAGAACGAGACGAAGGCCACGACCCAGCTCGGCGGCCTGGTGGACATCAACTTCCTGCCGATCATCGGGCTGGGCGGGCAGATCGACTGGGGCGTGCAGCCATATTCCGCCGGCACCAACGGCGGCATCGCGGGCACCGTCACCTATGACACGACCCGCAACGAGCTTGACCCGGCCGACGCCGCGACCGAGAGCTACCAGCCCGGCATCCCTGATCTGAAGGTGCACCTCAACGTGCCGGTGCCATGCACCGAGCCGGCCGCCGACCAGGCGAACAAGTGCCGGCAGGGGTACGAGATCGTCCCGCTGCAGGTCCAGGACCCGAACGACAGCACCAAGTTGATCGACAACCCGTCGCCGGACCGCGGCGCGTTCGTCAAGGGCCCGGAAGTGCAGGACAGCTACACCTCCGAGCAGTGGGCGGCGCCGCGCGGATGCACTGCGCGCCAGTACGACGGCACGCCGCTAACCGATCAACAGGCGCTTCCGCCGTTCGGCACCGGGGCCGACAACCTGTGCGTCGAGGCGCCGATGATGGGCGTCGCGGTCGGCGCGAGCGACCGAGCCGGTGGATCGCAGACGGTCAACGGCAACTACGGCTTCAGCACGTCGAAGGTCAACCTGTACCCGCCGACGGACACCGTGCACAACCCGGACGGGCTCGCGCTCTACGCAGCGCTGCCCGACGGCCAGGAGCAGGACCTCAAGGCGCAGGACTACATCGTCTCGGTCGACATCCCCAGCGACCCGGTCGACGGCAAGCCGATGTACAAGGTGACCAGCGAACAGGACGTCAACGTCTTCGACGGTGACACCTACCTGCCGCCGCAGAACTACCCGCCGACGACGCCTGCCATCGCGGCTGACCCGCCGGGCGGGGACCAACCGACGCCGACGCCGCCGTCCCAGCCCCCATCGCAACAGGCCGGCATCATCTCGCCGTGCACCGGTGCTCTACACAACGTTCACGTCACCGACGCGAACTTCGCCGCGGGTGGTGGCAGCCCGTTCGAGGGTCAGGACCGCCCGTCCTGCCAGGACAAGCTCGTCACGGTGCGCACGGGGCAGACGTCCTCGCCGAACTTCAACCTGTTCACCGACGTCCCGCTGCCCACGCACTTCTGGGGCCTCACGCTCAACGACCTGGGCCTGACCCTGGACAAGCGCAGCGTCAACTACGGCGAGGCGCTCGGCATCCCGTGGGTGCCGGTCGGCCTGTACGACTTCAGCGGCCGGCTTGTCGACACCGTGCACACCGACTTCAACGGCCTGTACGAGGCGCTCGAGCCGTCCACCGACACATATAACTGCCCGGTGCCGGCAGGACCGTGCCCGAACATGTATCGCTTTGTCGGCAACGATCCCGGCCAACCGGGTGCGCTCAACCCCGACTACAACCCGCGCTACAGAACCATCGCGACGAACTTCCAGGCGTGGCCGGGGCTCTATACGGTCACGGACGAGGCGCCGACCCAGGTGGCCGCGACGGCGCTCGCGCCGGACACCACGGTGGCCAACACGACGATGTGCGATCTGGGCGACGACGTGCCACAACTGCTCTCCGTCAGCCGGCCCTACGTGCGGCTGCACTCGGCGAGCGACACCCGCACCGTCACGATCAACGGCTTCGGCTTCGGTTCGTCCGCCGGGACGCTGACGCTGAACGGCAGCAGCGTGCCGACCAGCAGCTGGACCGACACGACGATCGGCTTCACCGTGCCGGCCAGCACTCCTGCCGGTGCCGCCACGCTGGCGATCACCAGGGCCGGTTCCCCCGCGGCGACAAGCGTCAACGGCTTGACGCTGCAGGTACTCGACGCATCGAAGCCGGTCGGTAGCAATGCCACGAACCCGCAGCTGTACGAGGTCGGCGATGGGCCGCAGTTCGCCTATCACACGATCCAAGCGGCTCTCGAGGCGGCGCGGCCGACATGGGCGAAGCAGTTCCACATGGTCGTCGTCTGGCCGAACGCGCAGACGTCGGAGAACCCGCGTGGTGAATACACCGAAAACGTCATCGTGCACCACCAAGTGAAGATCCAGGGAGTCGGTCCGGGCGGCTTCCAGCCCAACGGCACGTATGTCCCCGGTTCGATCATCGACGGGGCGGGCTTCAACCCCGACTCGACGAGCGGCACCGCGTGGGTAAACCTGCTCGGTTCGCTGCAGTACTCCGGCGACCCAGCGGTGCCAGATGCCGCGGTGATCACCGTGCTCGACGATCCGCGCAACACCACCGTCTCGGCCGCGGCGTGGCCGGTGACCATCGACGGGTTCACGATCACCGGTGGCAGCGAGTCGGACTTTGCCGGCAACGTCAACGAGATCACCGGTGTCGTGCGCACGCCCTACGGCGCGAACGGGGCCCTCGTCACGCAGGGCGGCGGGATCTATGCCCACAACAACGTGCGCAACCTGCACGTCACGAACAACATCATCCGCGGCAACAGCGGTGCCTATGGCGGCGCGATTCGCCTCGGCACGCCCTACGACGCGAACAACAACGGCGGCAACGAGCGCAACTACAACCTCTACCTTGCCAACAACCAGATCCGTGACAACGGTGGCTCGAACCTCGCCGGTGGCATCGGGCTGTTCTCCGGCAGCGACGGTTACCAGGTGACCAAGAACGCCATCTGCGGCAACTTCTCCGCCGAGTACGGCGGCGCCATCTCGGCCTTCGGCTACAACAACAACAACGGCTCCGGCGCTCACGGCGGATCCATCACGCAGAACCGGATCTGGTTCAACCAGTCCTACGACGAGGGTGGCGGCGTCATGGTGGCCGGCGAGTTGCCGGCTGATCCGACCAAGCTCTCGCCCGGCTCCGGGCCCGTGGTCATCGACCGCAACATCATCCAGGCGAATCTCGCCAGCGACGACGGCGGTGGGATCCGGCTGCTGCAGACCAGCGGCTCGCACATCACAGCGCAGAACCCTGAGACGATCTCGATCACCAACAACACGATCGCCAACAACGTCTCGGCGCACGAGGGTGGGGGCGTCGCCCTGGATGACGCGGCGTTCGTCAACTTCGTCAACAACACCGTGGCGAAGAACCTGACGACCGCGACTGCGGTGACGAGCGACGGCTTGCCGGCCCCGGCGGGCCTGTCCACCGCGGCGAACAGCGATCCGCTGCAGGCGCGGTTGACCGGGGTCTCATTCTTCGGCTCGCACCCGCCGACCTACAGCAACCCGACCATCCTCAACGACATCTTCTGGGACAACCGGGCCGGCAGCTTCCAGGGCGGGTTCATCTACGGCATCGACACCACCCTGCCTGACGGGTCGCCGGACACGATCAACAACTGGGACATGGCAGTCATGGACGTGCCCGGCGCTCTGCTGGACCCCAAGAACTCGATCCTGCAGGCGCCTGACGGCACCACCGCCTCGCCCGGGGCCGCCCCGCTGTTCGTCTCCGAGTACAACGTGACCGTCAACGTGCTCGCGTCGCGCAGCTACCCGGCATTCCGCCAATCCGTGATCGTGGCCGAGATCCTGCCCCCGAAGTTGATGGGTGACTACCACCTCG
>DATFTS010000087.1:0-2363 GCA_035261645.1 Jatrophihabitans sp.
CGCTCGGGGTCTTTCGCGAACAGCTCCTGCAGCATCGGCGTGTTGATCGGGCCGGGGCAGAGCGCGTTCACGCGCACGCCGTCGCGGGCGAACTGCACGCCGAGTTCGCGGCTCATCGCCAGCACGCCACCCTTGCTTGCCGTGTACGAGATCTGCGACGTCGCGGAGCCCATCACCGCGACGAAGGACGCGGTGTTGATGATCGACCCGCCGCCGGCCTCGCGCATGTGCTCGATCGCGTACTTGCAGCACAGGTAGACCGAGGTCAGGTTGACCCGCTGCACCCGCTCCCAGGCGTCCAGGCCGGTGACGAGGATCGAGTCGTCCTCCGGCGGCGAGATGCCCGCGTTGTGGAACGCGACGTGCACCCGACCGAACTCGGCGATCGAGCGCGCGTAGAGGTTCTTCACTTGCTCCTCGTCGGCGACGTCGGCCTGCATGAAGAGGCCGCCGACGTCGGCCGCGGCCTTGGCGCCGGCGTCCGCGTCCAGGTCGGCGCAGACGACGTTCGCCCCCTCGGCCGCGAAGCGCCGTGCGGTGGCCAGTCCGATACCGCTGCCGGCGCCGGTGACAACAGCCGTCCTGCCCTCGAGTCGACGGGTCACGAAGCCTCCCTGATGTGATGGCGTTATTTCGTGCTGATGAAGACGTTCTTCGTTTCCGTGAAAGCCAGCGGTGCATCGGGGCCTAGTTCACGGCCGAGCCCCGAGGACTTGAACCCCCCGAACGGCGTCCAGTAGCGCACTGACGAGTTGGAGTTGACCGACAGGTTGCCCGACTCGATACCGCGGCTGACGCGCAGCGCGCGACCGAGGTCGCGGGTCCAGATGGATCCGGAGAGGCCGAAGCTGCTGTCGTTGGCGATGCGAACCGCGTCCGCCTCGTCGTCGAAGGGCAGCACCGCAACCACCGGGCCGAAGATCTCCTCGTGCAGCGTGCGGTCGGCCGGGTCGTCCGGAGTGAGGACGGTAGGCGGGAACCAGAAGCCGGGCCCGTCCGGCGCGCTGCCGCGGAAGGCCACCTGCGCATCGTCGGGGACGTACGCTGCCACCCGCGCGCGCTGCTCGGCGCTGATGAGCGGGCCCATCTCCGCCTTCTCATCCATCGGGTCGGTGACGACGACGCCCGTCACGGCGGCTTCGAACAACTCCATGAAAGGGTCGAAGACGCTGCGCTGCACCAGGATCCGCGATCGCGCGCAGCAGTCCTGACCGGCGTTGTCGAAGACCGCGTAGGGCGCACCCGCGGCGGCTGCTTCGAGGTCGGCGTCGGCAAACACGACGTTGGCGCTCTTCCCGCCGAGCTCGAGGGTCACCGGCTTGATCCGGGCCGCGCAGCCGGCCATCACCTGTCGCCCTACCTCGGTAGAGCCGGTGAAGACGATCTTGGCTACATCCGCGTGCTCGACGAACCGCTGGCCGACCACGCTGCCCTTGCCCGGGAGCACTTGGAACACGTCCTCGGGCAGACCGGCCTCGAGCGCCAGCTCGGCCAGCCGCAGCGCGGTGAGCGGAGTCAGCTCGGCCGGTTTCAGAACCACCGTGTTGCCCGCCGCAAGAGCCGGCGCGAAACCCCAGGACGCGATCGGCATCGGGAAGTTCCACGGCACGATCACACCGACGACGCCGAGCGGCTCGTGGAAGGTGACGTTGACGCCGTCCGCCACCGGGATCTGCTGTCCGATGAGTCGTTCCGGCGCGCCGGAGTAGTAGGTGAGCACGTCGCGGACGTTGCCGACCTCCCAGCGCGCGTTGCCGATCGTGTGGCCGGAGTTGCGCACCTCCAGCTCCGCGAGGTGCTCGCGGTCGGCGTCGACCAGTTCGGCGAACCGGCGTAGCAGCCGCGCGCGGTCGCCCGGCGCCACGGAGCGCCAGCACGCGAAGGCGGCGCGCGAGCGGGCGATCGCGGCATCGGTGGCCGCCACGTCGAACAGCTCGACGCTGGCCACCGCCTGTTCGGTCGCGGGGTTGATGACTTCGTGGACGGCTGTCATCGGCTACATCCGCTCGAATCCACGCACGCGCTCCCAGTCGGTGACTGCCGCGTTGAACGCCGCCACCTCGACCCGCGCCGCGTTGACGTAGTGGTCGACCACCGCGTCGCCGAGGGCCATCCGCGCGAGCTTGCTGCCGTGCAGCAGGTCCGCTGCCTCGCGCAGGGTCGTCGGCACATGCTCGAAGCCCGCCGTGTAGGCGTTGCCCGCGAACGGCGGCGGCGGTTCGAGCTCCTGCTCCACCCCATGCAGGCCGGCCGCGATCATCGCCGCCACCGCGAGGTAGGGGTTCACATCGCCACCCGGAACCCGGTTCTCGAACCGCAGGCTCGCCCCGTGCCCGATGACCCGGATCGCGCAGGTGCGGTTG
>DATFTS010000088.1:0-7454 GCA_035261645.1 Jatrophihabitans sp.
CTCGAGTTCCTTCTCCAGCTTCGGCAGCTCGCCGTACTGGAGCCGGGACGCGGTCTCGAGGTCGCCCTCACGCTGCGCGCGTTCGATCTGCCCGCGCAAGTCGTCGATCTGCCCCTTTAGCTCACCGACCCGGTTGAGCCCGGACTTCTCCCGCTCCCACCGCAGCGTCAGGGCGTCGAGCTGCTCCTGCTGGTCGGCCAGCTCGGCCCGCAGGTGGATGAGTCGCTGGGCCGAGGCCTCGTCCTTCTCGCTGGCGAGCGCCATCTCCTCCATCTTCAGCCGGGCCACCGACCGGCGCAGTTCGTCGATCTCGACCGGGCTGCTGTCGATCTCCATCCGCAGCCGGGACGCGGCCTCGTCCACGAGGTCGATGGCCTTGTCGGGAAGGAAGCGTGAAGTGATGTAGCGGTCGGAGAGCGCGGCTGCCGCAACCAGGGCGCCGTCGTTGATCCGGACCTTGTGGTGCGCCTCGTACTTCTCGGCCAGGCCGCGCAGGATCGCGATGGTGTCCTCGACGGACGGCTCGGCGACCAGCACCTGCTGGAAGCGCCGCTCGAGCGCTGCGTCCTTCTCGATGTGCTCGCGGTACTCGTCGAGCGTGGTCGCGCCCACCATGCGCAACTCACCGCGCGCGAGCATCGGCTTGAGCATGTTGCTGGCGTCCATCGCGCCCTCGCCGGTGGCGCCGGCGCCTACGACGGTGTGCAACTCGTCGATGAAGGTGATGATCCGCCCGCCGGAGTCCTTGATCTCGTTCAGGACGGCCTTGAGCCGCTCCTCGAACTCGCCGCGGTACTTCGAGCCGGCGATCATCGAGCCGAGATCGAGCGCAACGACGCGCTTGCCGCGCAGCGACTCCGGCACGTCGTTGGCGACGATGCGCTGGGCGAGCCCTTCCACGACGGCGGTCTTGCCGACGCCCGGCTCGCCGATGAGCACCGGGTTGTTCTTCGTCCGGCGTGAAAGCACTTGGATGACGCGACGGATCTCGGCGTCGCGGCCGATCACCGGGTCGACCTTGCCTTCGCGCGCCGCGGCCGTCAGGTCGTTGCCGTACTTGTCCAGCGCCTGGAAGGTGCCCTCCGGATCGGGCGTGGTCACCCGCGCCGAGCCGCGCACCGACTTCAGCGCCTCGGCGAGCGCGCTCGCGGTGGCGCCGTGCCTGCGCAGCAGGTCAGCAACCTCGCCGTCCGCGGAGGCAAGGGCGAGCAGCAGGTGCTCCGCTGAGATGTACTCGTCACCACGGTCGCGCGCGTCGCGCTCGGCGGCGCCCAGCACGGCCAGCAGGTTGCGTGAAGCGGTCGGCGCGGAAACCGATGAGCCCGACGCCGCGGGCAGCCTGTCGACCAGACCGGCGACCTCGGCGCGGATAGCCGCCGGATCGGCGCCCACGGCCTGTAAAAGCGGGCGCGTGAGCGTCTCGGCGTCGTCGAGCAACTCGACGGCAAGGTGCGCCGGCTCGACGGCCGGGTTTCCGCGCTCGGCCGCCATCGTGACGGCGCCGCTGATCGCCTGTTCGCTGCGGGTCGTCCTGTTCATGGCTCACTCCACCTCGTGGCAAATCGTGGGATCACGTATCCATCGGGACAACGCGACAAGAGTTGAGTGTGTTCCACTCAACTTCAATTTTGCAACACTGCATCGGTGCGAATCCTGGTCACCGGTGGGGCCGGATTCATCGGTTCGCAGTTCGTGCGGTCGGTGCTCCGGGACGAGTACGCCTACCTTGCTGGCGCCGAGGTCACCGTCTTCGACAAGCTCACCTACGCCGGCAACCTGGACAACTTGGCCGACGTGGTCGACAGCCCGCGATACCGATTCGTCCAAGGCGACGTGTGCTCGGCCGCCGACCTCGACGCGGCGCTGCCCGGCCAGCAACTGGTCGTCAACTGCGCGGCCGAATCGCACGTCGACCGCTCGATCGGCGGCGCCGCGCGCGAGTTCATGCTGACCAACGTCGTCGGCGCCCAGCAGGTGTTCGCCGGCGCGCTGCGCCACGGCGTGCAGACGGTGGTGCACGTCTCGACCGACGAGGTGTACGGGTCGATCGACACCGGGTCGTGGACCGAGGACGCCCCGCTGCTGCCGAACTCGCCCTATGCGTCGTCCAAGGCCAGCGGCGATCTCGTGGCGCGCTCGTACGCCGTCACCTACGGGCTGGATGTTCGTGTGACCCGCTGCTCGAACAACTACGGGCCCTACCAGTTCCCCGAGAAGCTGATTCCGCGCTTCATCACCAACCTGCTGGACGGGCGCAAGGTGCCGCTGTACGGCACCGGGGCGAACATCCGCGACTGGGTGCACGTCTCCGACCACTGCAACGGACTCGCGCTCGTCGCCGAGAAGGGTCTGCCGGGCGAGATCTACAACATCGGCGGCGGACGGGAGTTGTCGAACCGGGCGCTCACCGAACTGCTGATCGAGGCGACCGGACGTGACTGGTCCTCCGTCCAGGAGATCGAGGACCCACGCGGGGCGGCACACGACGCGCGCTACTCGCTCGACTCCGGCAAGGCCGCGGCGCTCGGATACGTGCCGCAGGTGCCGTTCGACCAGGGGTTGGCGCAGACGGTGGCGTGGTATCGCGACAACCGCGCATGGTGGGAGCCGCTGCTGCCACGCTGACCGCCGCGAGACCTCCGCCGCGCGGGTCAGCGGCGCCGCGGCGCAGGCTTCCAAACCACCAGCGCCGTCGACGGCCCGCGGCGCGCTGTCAGCTCTGCATGTGCGTGATCGAGTTCAGCGGCCAGCTCGGCGACCTTGGCGCGCAGCGCGTCCACCTGCGACTCGAGCTCGATGATCCGCTTGACGCCGGCGAGGTTGACACCTTCGATCTGCGAAAGCCGCTGCACCTCACGCAACAGTGCGACGTCACGCGCCGAGTAGCGGCGTCCGCCGCCGATCGTCCGGCCCGGCGTCACCAGCCCCAGGCGGTCGTACTGCCGCAGCGTCTGCGCGTGCATGCCGGCGAGCTCGGCGGCGACGGAGATGACGAAGACCGGTGCATCCTCCGGGACATCATGGGGATGCTTGCGACTCGCCATGACTCAGCCCTCCCCGAGCGCGGCGGTGATCTGCGGGCGGGGATCGTCGCTCTGAGCAGCCGCGAAGCGCTCCAACGCCTCACGCGCCGCACTGTCGAGGTTGGCCGGCACCGCGACCTCGACGGTGACCAGCAGGTCGCCGGTGCTTCCCCGGCGATGCACGCCGCGCCCGCGGACGCGAAGTGTGCGCCCCGACGGAGTGCCCGCCGCGATCTTCAGCGCGACCGAACCGTCCAGCGTCGGCACCCGCAGTGTGGTGCCGAGCGTCGCCTCGGCGAAGGTGATCGGAACCGTCAGCGTGAGATCGTCGCCGTTGCGGCTGAACAGCTTGTGCGGCTCGACGTGCACGGTGACGTAGAGGTCACCGGCCGGAGCGCCCGACGCGCCCGGGGTTCCCTTGCCCGCCACACGCACCTTGGCGCCGTCACGGACACCCGCCGGAATGCGCACGTTGATCGTCCGTACCTGGCTGGTGACGCCGCTGCCGTGGCAGTCGACGCAAGGGTCGTCGATGACCTGGCCGGTGCCGCGGCACTCGACGCACGGCTCGCTGAAGCCGAAGGCGCCCTGGTTGCGGCTCACGAAGCCGGAGCCGCCGCAGTTCGGGCAGCGCCGCGGCGCAGTGCCGGGCTTCGCGCCCGACCCGCCACACGTAGCGCAGGCAGCGGGTCCGGTCAGGCGCAGCGGCATCGTGACGCCCTGCACCGCCTCCTCGAAGCTGAGCGTCACGTCGGCGCTGGCATCCTGACCGCGCCGCGGCCCGGCACTCGTGCGCCGGGTCGTCCGGCCCGCGTTCGCACCGAACAGGCCGTCGAACAGGTCGTTCAGGTTGCCGCTGTTGGCGCTGTTGCCACTGCCGAAGAGGTCCGAGACGTTGAAGTTGAAGTTGCCGCCGCGTTGACCCGCGCGTGCGCCCGTGCCCGCACCGAAGCCGCCGAACCCACCGAGGCCGCCGGCCCCGAACAGACTGCGGGCCTCGTCGTACTCCTTGCGCTTGGCCGGGTCGGAGAGCACGTCATAGGCCTCGGAGACCTCTTTGAAGCGTGCCTCCGCCTTGGCGTCACCGGGGTTCTTGTCGGGGTGCAGTTCGCGGGCAAGCTTGCGGTAGATCTTCTTGATCTCGGCCTGGGACGCGTCCTTGGCGACGCCGAGGGACTTGTAATAGTCCTTTTCGATGTAGTCCTTGGTGCTCACCGCTCGACGTCACCTCCTTGTCGTGGGTCGTTTGCATGCTTGTCGTCGGTCGGTTGCGTGGTGCTTCGGACGAGATCGTCCTCGGATCCGTGGACGGATCGGACGAGATCCTCCTCGGATCGTCCCGCTTAAAGAACGGGCGGGACGATCCTGCGGGGGCCTGCCCGATCCGCCTTTCCTTGTTCAGTTACTCAGCTGGCTTGCTCTGGGGTGGGATTACATCTTCCTGCGGGCTGGCTTCGGTTGGGTCGGTGGTTACTTCGGCGTCGACCACGGTGCCCTGGCTTTCTCCCAGCCCTGGCGGGGCGGCAGGGTCGGTGACACCGACCATTGCGGGACGGAGCAGACGGTCACGGTGGCGGTAGCCCTTGCGAAGGACCGAGGTGCAGGTCGGCTCGGTCACCGCGTCGCTTTCGTCGTGCATCACGGCTTCGTGAAGCGCGGGGTCGAACGGGTCACCGACGTCACCGAACGACTCGAGGCCGAGCTTGGCGAACACCGCCTCGAGGTGATCGGCAACCGCCTTCAACGCGCCGGTGAGGTCACCGTGGGCACGAGCCCGGTCGACGTCGTCGAGCACCGGCAGCAGTTCACCGAGGGTGCGACCGACTGCGATTTCACCGGCAGCGAGACGATCGCGGTCGGCTCGCTTGCGGTAGTTGGCGTACTCAGCCTGCACGCGCTGCAAGTCGCGAGTGCGCTCGTCGAGCAATGCGGCGTCGACCTGCGGCACGTCGGTGGCCTCAGCGGCCTCGGGGGCCGGCGCCGCGGCAGCCGTTTCCGGCGAGGCCTTGCGGGCCTCGCCGGTCACCGGATCGATCTTTCGCTTGTCGCGGATCACGACCCGTTCCTGCTCCTCGGAGCGGGCGGCGTCAGGCGATGTCACTTGTTCTCCTCAGCCGGTCCCTCGTCCACGACCTCGGCGTCGACGACACCGTCGTCGGCGGACGATGACTTGGTGAAGTCGGGGCCCGCCCCAGCTGTGCCGGCGCTCTCGCCACCGTCACCGCCGGCCGCCTGCGCGGCTGCGTACATGGCACCGCCGGCCTCGGAGGCGATCCGCGAGACCTTCTCCTGCGCCGCCTTGATCGCGTCGTAGTCGGCACCCTCGAGAGTCTTCTTCAGCTCGTCCACCGCGGACTGCAGCTCGCTGCGCTTGTCGTCAGGTAGCTTGTCGCCGTTCTCGGTGAGGAACTTCTCCGTGGAAAACTGCAGCGACTCGGCGGTGTTGCGGATCTCCGCCTCGTCGCGGCGCTTGCGGTCCTCCTCGGCGTGCGATTCGGCGTCCTTCATCATCCGGTCGATCTCGTCCTTGGACAGACCCGAGCCACCGGTGATCGTCATGCCCTGTTCCTTGTTGGTCGCAAGGTCCTTGGCGCTGACGTGCACGATGCCGTTCGCGTCGATGTCGAAGGTGACCTCGATCTGCGGGACGCCACGCGGTGCCGGCGGCAGACCGGTCAGCTCGAACATGCCGAGCTTCTTGTTGTACGCCGCGATCTCGCGCTCGCCCTGGTAGACCTGGATCTGCACGCTGCTCTGGTTGTCGTCGGCAGTCGTGAAGATCTCCGAGCGCTTGGTCGGGATCGTCGTGTTGCGCTCGATCAGCTTCGTCATGATGCCGCCCTTGGTCTCGATGCCCAGGGACAGCGGCGTGACGTCGAGCAGCAGGACGTCCTTCACGTCACCCTTCAGCACACCGGCCTGCAGCGCGGCGCCGACGGCGACGACCTCATCGGGGTTGACGCCCTTGTTCGGCTCCTTGCCACCGGTGAGTTCCTTCACCAGTTCGGTGACGGCCGGCATGCGGGTCGAACCACCCACGAGCACGACGTGATCGATCTGGCTGAGGCTGATGCCGGCGTCCTTGATGACGCTCTGGAACGGCGCCTTCGTCCGCTCGAGCAGATCCGTCGTGATCTTCTGGAACTCGGCGCGGGAGAGCGACTCGTCGAGGAACAGCGGGTTCTTGTCCGCGTCCTGCGTGATGTAGGGCAGGTTGATGCTGGTCTGCTGGTTCGAGCTCAGCTCGATCTTGGCGCGCTCGGCGGCCTCACGCAGCCGCTGCATCGCCATCTTGTCCTTGGCCAGGTCGATGCCGTGCGCGGCCTTGAACTTGTCGACGAGCCAGTCGATGACCCGCTGGTCCCAGTCGTCACCGCCGAGGTGGTTGTCGCCACTGGTGGCCTTCACCTCGATGATTCCCTCGCCGATCTCGAGCAGGGACACGTCGAACGTGCCGCCGCCGAGGTCGAAGACCAGGATCGTCTGCTCCTTCTCACCCTTGTCAAGGCCGTAGGCCAGCGCGGCCGCCGTGGGCTCGTTGATGATGCGCAGGACGTTCAGGCCGGCGATCTGACCGGCCTCCTTGGTGGCCTGACGCTGGGCGTCGTTGAAGTACGCCGGGACGGTGATCACCGCGTCGGCGACGGTTTCGCCGAGGTAGGACTCGGCGTCACGCTTGAGCTTCTGCAGCACCCGCGCGCTGATCTCCTGCGGCGTGTACGACTTGCCGTCGATGTCGACCTTCCAACTCGGGTCGCCCATGTGCCGCTTCACCGAGCGAATGGTGCGGTCGATGTTGGTCACAGCCTGACGCTTGGCGACCTCACCGACGAGCACCTCACCGTTCTTGGCGAAGGCGACAACGCTGGGCGTGGTCCGCGAGCCCTCGGAGTTGGCGATGACCTCGGGCTCACCGCCGGACAGGACGGCCACGACGGAGTTCGTGGTGCCGAGGTCGATGCCGACCGCTCGTGCCATGGATGGCGCTCCTTATACGTTCGTTGTGGTGATCTGACTCTGTCCGCGATGGTGCTCCGCGGCGTGAGCTTCTGTCAAAAGAACTGAGTCCATCTCGCTCAAGTTCCCGATTTGTGCTGTGGCCCCCGCCACAATCGCGATCGGTTGGCCGGCACGAACGCGCCGCCGCGCCGGGTGGGCCCCCTCGGTACGAAACGTTGGCCGCCCGCTGGCCCCTCAGCCTTTCCTCGCTGCGGGACGCTCGGAGCGCCCGGCAGCGTACGTACCGGAGGAAAGGCTGCTCACCCGAGCGAGCTTTGCCTGCCTGCGGGACGCTCTGCGCGCCGGGCAGCGTACGTACCGGAGGAAAGGCTGCTCACCCCAGCCAGCTTTGCCTGCCTGCGGGACCTTAAGCGCGCCGAGCAGCGTACGTACCGGAGGAAAGGCAGCGGGGATTGGCTGGAGCGCGAGCAG
>DATFTS010000089.1:0-3933 GCA_035261645.1 Jatrophihabitans sp.
GTGTGGCACTGCCTCGCCGATCGTGCCCTGCGACGCGCCGCCATCATGCTCGGGGCGCTTGTCGCGACCTGCCTGGTGATCGACGTCCCGTTCCTCGCTGTTGCTGGGTCGCGGATGTTCCGCTCGATCGTCACCGCGCAACTGCAACGAAGCGCCAACGACGTCTCGGTACACACGCGCGTCGACAAGATGTCGGGGCTCAGCCAACTCGTCGGAGACCGGTTCAACGACGACAGCATCACCTCACGCCCGGGTGTTCAGCTGCTCGTGATCGTGTTCGGCTGTCTGGTCGTGCTCTGCTGCGTCCTCGCCGCTCGAACGCCAATCGGCCGCGCGATGGTCGTGATGCTCGGCCTCGAACTGGTGGTGTTCTTCGCCACCAGCACGTGGTTCTACACGTACTGCGACTACCTGGCGGTCCCCCTGGCACTGGTGGTCGCGGCGGCCGCGAGTCGGGCGCGCCTGCCGGCATTCGCACAAGTAACCTTCGCCGCGCTGACCACCGTCGTCACCTTCGCCAACGGCGGTCTACACATGGTGGCGCCGCTGACCGGTTCGAAGCCGCTCGCGGACGGCGTCGCGAACATCCGATGCGTCGTGTCGGACACTCCGATGACGTTGATCCAGCTCAACGCGTTGGATCGCTCGTTCACCGGCGACTGCGAGAACTGGGTCGACCTGACCGGCGTGTGGCACGGAGCCGGGCCCAACCCCGAGGACCGAACGCAGCCCGGGCAGGTCAACGAGACGTGGTCGACCGACCTCTGCAGATATCTGACCTCCGGTGACGCGGTCATCATCTCCGCCGGTTCGTGGAGCGTTATCGGCCACGACTGCGCGGCCCGCATCAGGCACAGCCCCGTCATCGTCCGCGTCGGGAAGGAAGTTGTCTACCGCATCAGCGGTCCGTGACCGCAGACGCGTCAGGCGGCGACGAACGGCCGCAGCACCTTGATCGCGTGCTCGACGCCGTCGTCGTCGACATCCAGATGGGTCACCAGCCGCACCAGCCGACGGCCGATCGCCGACACCAGGACGTCCTGCTCGGCGGCGGCGCTCACCAATGAGGCGGCGTCGCTGACCTCGAGGATCACGATGTTGGTGTCGACCGTGTCGGGGTCGGTACCCAACGCCTCGGCGAGCTGCTTGGCACGCTTGTGGTCGTCGGCGAGGCGTTCGACGTGCCGCTCGATCGCGTACAACCCGGCGGCGGCGAGGATCCCGACCTGTCGCATTCCGGCGCCATAGCGCTTGCGCCAAATGCGCGCCTCTCGGATGCGATCGGCGGACGACGCGAGCACCGAGCCGACGGGCGCGCCGAGCCCCTTCGACAGGCAAACGGAGACGGTGTCGAAACCCGCGGCGAGTTCGTGCAGCGGGGCGCCGGTCGCGACGTGAGCGTTCCACAGCCGAGCACCGTCCAAGTGCAGTGCAAGGCCGTGCTCGCGCGCCAGTTGCCGCACTGCGGCGACCTGTTCGGCCGGCTGCACCGTGCCCCCGCCGAAGTTGTGCGTGTTCTCCACCGCGATCGCCGCCGTGGACACCAGATAGGGGCCGGCGTCCGGCGAGATCAGGGCGCGCACAGCGTCGACATCCAGCAGCCCGCGGGTCGCCGGCCAGGTGCGGAAGGTGATGCCGGAGAACACCGCAGCAGCCCCGAGTTCGGCGCGCGCCAGGTGCGCGAGCGTGTCACACACCAGCTCCTCACCCGGTTGCACCAACAGTCGGATGCCCAGCTGATTGCCGAGCGAGCCGGACGGCACAAAAACCGCTGCCTCCTGCCCGAGAAGCGACGCGACGCGCTGCTCCAGCTCGGTGACGGTGGGGTCCTCGCCGTACACGTCGTCGCCGACGACCGCCTCGGCCATTGCCGCGCGCATCCCCGGCGTCGGCCGAGTGACGGTGTCCGACCGCAGGTCGACGAAGGTCACTGCGTGCCCTTCTCCCGGGTGCGCCGTTCAGCGACCAGCCGCTCGGCCACCCGGAACGCCAGCTCCAGCGACTGCTCGATGTTCAGCCGCGGGTCGCATGCGGTCTCGTAGCGGCGGACGAGGTCGGCCGTCGTGAGCTCGGCCGTGCCGCCGATGCACTCGGTGACGTCGTCACCGGTGAGCTCGACGTGCAGACCGCCGGGATGCGTGCCGAGCTCCGCATGCACGTCGAAGAAGCCGTCCACCTCGTCGATGATCCGGTCGAGGTGTCTTGTCTTGACCCCGTCGCTCGTCTCCTCGGTGTTGCCGTGCATGGGGTCGCAGTGCCAGACGACCAGATGTCCGGTGGAGGTGACCTTCTCGACGAGTGCCGGCAGCACGTCGCGCACCTTGGCGTTCGACATCCGGCTGATGAGCGTGAGTCGTCCAGGTTCATTGGCCGGATCCAACCGCTCGACCAGTTCGGCGGCGAACTCGGGCGTCGTGCTCGGACCGAGCTTGACGCCGATCGGGTTGGCGATTCGCGAGACGTAGTCGAGGTGCGCGCCGTCCATCTGCCGGGTGCGTTCCCCCACCCACACGAAGTGCCCCGAGAGGTCGTAGGCACGCCCGTCCTCTACCCGGGTCAGCGCCCGTTCGTACTCGAGGATCAGTGCCTCGTGCGACGCGTAGAGCTCGACGCCTTCGAGCGCAGAGTCATGCACGCCGCACGCGCGCATGAACCGAACCGCGCGGTCGATCTCGGACGCGAGCTTCTCGTATCGCAGCCCGGTGTCAGTGCTGCGCGCGAACGCCGCGTTCCATGCGTGCACGCGATCCAGGGACGCCAGACCGCCGCCGGCGTACGCCCGCAGCAGGTTCAGCGTGGACGCGGCAGTGGAGTATGCGCGCAGGATGCGGCGCGGATCGGGCGTGCGGTCACCGTTGAGCTCGTTGACCATGTCGCCGCGGTAGGACTGCTGGCCCGAGCCATCGATGTTGGATGTACGCGGCTTTGCGTACTGGCCCGCGATGCGGCCGAGCTTCACCACGGGCATGGACGCGCCGTAGGTGAGCACTACCGCCATCTGCAGCAGCACGCGCACCTTGCCGGCGATGTCCGCCTGCGAGCTGGTGGCGAAGGTCTCCGCGCAGTCGCCGCCCTGCAGCAGGAAGGCCTCGCCACGCGCGACGGCCCCAAGCCGCTCGCGCAGCTGGTCGACCTCAGAGGCCACAACGAGCGGCGGCATGCCCGCGAGCGTCAGCGCTACCTCGCGCAGCGCCACGTCGTCGGGCCACTGGGGTTGCTGCGCGGCAGGCAGCGAGCGCCACGCATCGAGTCCCAGCTCGTCGACGACAGCGGGATCTGAGGCGGGGGCGTCCACCTCAACAGCGTAGCCAGCGCGGTTACGGCAACCCGGCCGCGGTGAGGTACTGCGCCAGCGCCTGACCGGTCTGCTGGCACAGCTCCTGAGGTACCGTCGCGCCGCCGCGCAGCGTCGAGGTGGCCGCGACCTGCTCGTAGCGCCCGTCGGCGGTGGTGCTCTGCACCGACACGTAGGAGCAGAAGTCCGGCCGCGCCGTGGTCTGGAACAGGTGGTGGCCACCGAACGTCACCGGCGCCGAAGCGTTCGGCTGCGCGGTGTCGGCGACCGCGAAGTTGAAGAACAGGAACAGCCCGACCGGCTTCACCTCGCAGCTGACGTCGAAACCCCGGCTGATGATGTCTGCACCGCTGAAGTCGGAGAGGTCGGTGATGCCTGCCCGGCGCACCACGGCGCAGGCGTCGAGCAGACTCACCGAGGGGCTCGCCAGCGGCAGGCGGGGCACCTGCTGATCGGCGAGCGCGGCGGCGAGCTTGTTCGCCATCGCGTTGGTCCCGGCGCAGGACAGTCCTTCGTCCGCCGTCGCGTTGCCCTGTGGCGAGGCGTCGACGGTGAGAAGGACGCCCGCGAGCTTGATGTCGCGCGGGCAGGCCCCGGACACCGCGTCGAACGGGTACACGTAGATCGTCTCGCCGGCG
>DATFTS010000090.1:0-6908 GCA_035261645.1 Jatrophihabitans sp.
CACCAGGCTTGTCGAATATGTCCAGGCGACCTACATGAGTGGCGAGATCGACGGCACGGCCGGTTCGCTGCTCACCGCAAACGACCCGTCGGAGCTGCTGCAGCAGTCGACCCTGGATCAGTACCAGCAGCTGCAGAAGGCCGACGCAGTCGGCGCCTACCAGCAGGCCGCGGTGGCCCAGTCCAACAAGGACGCGGCCGCCCGCCGGGCGGAGAACGCCGCCGCGGCGGCCAAGCAGCGCGCCGAGGAGGCCCGGCAGGCCGCGCGGGTGGCCGTCCAGGCGGCCAAGGACCAGAAGGCCGCTCTCGACCAGGTGATGGCGAGCAAGCAGACGCAGCTGACTGCCGCGACGAACCAGTTCAACAGCCTGCGCTACGGCCACCAGCAGTGGCTGAACTACCTGAGCCGGCGCAACGCTTACAACGTGGCGCTCGGCCAATGGCAGGACGAGCAGGCCAGGCTGGCCCGGCTGCGCGCGATCCGCGAGGCCCAACGGCACAGCGGTGGTGGCAGTAGCGGCGGGGGTGGTGGCGGTGGTTACACGCCGCCTCCGTCGGGCGGCGGCTGGACGCCGGCCAAGGGCTGGCGCGCGGCCCATCGCGCGCTCAGCCAGCAGGGCGTCATGTACGCGTGGGCCGGCGGGGGCGCGTTCGGGCCCAGCCGCGGCGTGTGCGACCCGGGCAACGGCGCGGCTAACGACTGCAACGTGGTCGGTTTCGACTGCTCCGGCCTCGCCATGTACGCCTGGGGGGCCAGTTGGTGGGCCCACTACGCCGCCACCCAGTACGTCCAAGCGGGCAGCTATCACCCGGGGGCGGGCAATCTCGCGGCGGGTGACCTGATCTTCTGGAGTTCGAACGGCAGCATCGGCGGCATCCACCACGTCGCGGTCTACATCGGTGGTGATCAGATCGTCGAGGCGCCCTTCTCCGGTGCCAGTGTTCGAGTCGCCTCGCTATGGGAGTACGGCGGTTTCTTCGGAGCGACGCGTCCGGGCACCTGACCGCGTAGCCTCGGTCGGGTGAGCACATCCGGGCCGACGAGCGGTGTTTTGCGTGACCGCTTCGGCCGGGTCGCAACCGATCTGCGGATCTCGCTGACCGATCTCTGCTCGCTGCGTTGCACGTACTGCATGCCCGCCGAAGGCCTCCCGTGGCTGTCGAAGTCGCAACGACTCGACGACGACGAGTTTCACCGATTCGCTGCGTTGTTCGTCCGGCTCGGCGTCCGCTCGATCAGGCTCACGGGCGGCGAGCCGCTCGTGCACCCCACCCTGCCCGATGTCGTCGGCCGGCTGGCTGCCCTGCAGCCGCGTCCGGAGATCTCGCTCACGACCAACGGCGTCACCCTTGATCGATACGCGCGCAAGCTGGCCGAGGCAGGCCTCGATCGCATCAACGTCTCCGTCGACACCCTCGACCGCACCCGATTCGCCGAGCTGACCCGGCGTGATCGACTGGCTGACGTGCTGGCCGGCGTGGCGGCAGCCGCGGACGCCGGCCTCGCGCCGGTTAAGATCAACTCAGTACTGGTGCGCGGGAGCAACCTTGCGGAGGCGCCGGCCCTGCTGGGCTGGGCGCTTGGGCACGGGTACCAGCTGCGCTTCATCGAGCACATGCCACTCGACGCTGATCACTCGTGGTCGCGGGAGCAGATGGTGACCGCGGAGGAGATCCTCGGCCTGCTGGGCAGCGCCGGCTACGTCGTGGTCCCGCACGGTCGGCGCACCCATGCGCCGGCCGAGGAGTTCGACGTCGTCGACGGCCCGGACCGGGATAGTTGGGCGAGTCCCGTTGGCCGACTCGGTGTGATCGCGTCGGTCACCCGTCCGTTCTGCCGCGAATGCGATCGGCTGCGCCTCACCGCGGACGGCCAGTTGCGCACCTGCCTGTTCGCGCAGTCGGAGACCGATCTACGCGGGCCTATGCGCGCGGGCGCGTCCGACGACGAGTTGGCCGCGCTGATCATCGATGCGGTGGCGGCGAAGCAGGCCGGCCACGGCATCGGCAGCCCTAGCTTCGTCCAGCCCGAACGCACCATGTCCGCAATCGGCGGTTGAGCCGGATCGCGTCTGCGCTCATTCGCCGCTGTCCAGCGGCTCCCGGGTGAGGAGGAACTTCCGGCGGGCGAGGAAGTCGGCGAGGTGGTCGGCGTGCTCGTCGCATGCGAGCCAGTGCTTCACCCGGGCGGCGTCGTGCAGGCGCGGATTGCGCCACCCGAGGTCGGTCGTGGCCGGGGCGCGGCAGCCGCGCGCTGAGCACACCGGCAACTCCTCCGACACCCAGGCACCGTACAGGCTCGTCACGTACGGTTGTTGCGACCAGCGCCGCGTCATGGAGGAGACCCTGTGGCTGAACCCGAGCACGTCCAGACGCCGGCTGCCGACGCGTCCGCTCTCGAGCGCGTGCTGTTCGAAGTAAAGCGCGTCATCGTGGGCCAGGACCGGATGGTCGAACGCCTGATCATCAGCCTGCTCGCGCAGGGACACTGCCTGCTCGAGGGCGTGCCGGGCGTTGCCAAGACGCTCGCAGTCGAGACCCTGGCGCGCACCGTCAGCGGCTCCTTCGCCCGGCTGCAGTTCACCCCCGACCTCGTCCCGTCCGACATCGTCGGCACGCGCATATACCGGCCCGGCGCAGAGACGTTCGACACCGAACTCGGGCCGATCATGGCCAACTTCGTGCTCGCCGACGAGATCAACCGCGCGCCCGCCAAGGTGCAGTCGGCGCTGCTCGAGGTGATGGCCGAGCGGCACGTCACCATCGGTGGGCGGCGCTTCGACGTGCCCAGCCCGTTCCTTGTACTGGCCACGCAGAACCCGATCGAATCCGAGGGCGTCTATCCGCTGCCCGAGGCGCAGCGCGACCGCTTCCTCATGAAGATCCCGGTCGACTACCCGTCGGCAGCCGAGGAGCGCGAGATCATCTACCGGATGGGTGTGGCCCCGCCGGTCGCCAACGCGGTGCTCAGCACGGCCGAACTGCAGCGCCTGCAGGCCGCAGCCGGGCGCGTCTTCGTGCACCACGCGATCGTCGATTACGTCGTCCGGCTCGTGCTCGCGACCCGCACCCCGCAGCAGTACAACCTGGCCGACGTTGCGCAGTGGGTGTCGTACGGCGCCAGCCCGCGGGCAAGTCTCGGCCTCGTTGCGGCTGGCCGCGCTGCCGCCCTGATGCGCGGACGCGACTACGTGCTGCCGCAGGACATCCTCGACGTCGCCGTCGACGTGCTCGCGCACCGGCTGGTGCTGAGCTACGACGCCGTCGCCGACGGCGTCCCCTCCGCACATGCGGTGCGCCGAATCCTGCAGGCGGTTCCGCTGCCGCAGGTGGCGCCGCGGCAGCGTTCGGGTGGGGCGCCGCAGATGCAGAGCGCGCCGCAGGGCGCCCCCCCGCTCGTGTACGGCAGCGCCGCGCCGCCCCCTCAGCAGCCGCCGCCATGGGGTGAACGCTCGGCGTGATGGCACGATCCGGCGCCGGCGAGGCGCCTCTGCCCACCGAGCACGGCCCCGCGCTCGACCTGCAGAGCGCAGACGCGCTGCTGCGCCGGCTCGAACTCGCCGTCCGCAACAAGCTCGACGGCCTGCTGCAAGGCAACTATCTCGGTCTCGTTCCCGGCCCGGGCAGCGAGGCGGGGGAGTCCCGTCCCTATGTCCTCGGCGATGACGTGCGGCGGATGGACTGGCCGGTGACGGCGCGGACCACGGTGCCGCACATCAGGCAGACCGTCGCCGATCGCGAACTGGAGACCTGGCTGGTGGTGGACCTCTCGCCCAGCATGGACTTCGGCACCGCGCTCACCGAGAAGCGTGAACTTGTCCTTGCCGCGATCACCACGGTCGTGCATCTCACCGTTCGAGGCGGCAACCGCGTCGGCGCGGTGGTCGCCAACGGCCAGGACTCCTACCTGGTGCCCGCACGGGCCGGACGCGCGCACGCCCGGCACCTGGTGCGCCGTATTGCCACCACGCCCCGCGCCGGTTCGGCAGGTGGACCGGATCTGGCCGCGTTGCTCGAATCGCTGCGCCGGCCGCAGCGCCGCCGCGGCCTGGTGGCCGTGGTCTCCGACTTCCTCGACAGCACCGGGGGTAACAACCCCACCGACCCGCTGCCCTGGGAACGGGCACTGCGCGGGCTGTCCGAACGGCACCAACTGCTCGGCGTCGAGGTGCTGGACCCGCGCGAGCTCGAGCTGCCCTCCGCCGGGCTGATGACGTTCGTCGACACCGAGACCGGACGTCAACTCGAGGTGCAGACCTCCGACCGGCGAGTTCGCACCAAGTACGCGGCGGCGGCGCAGCAGCAGCGGGAGCGGATCGCCACCGGCCTGCGGCACGCGGGTGCCGCGCACCTGCAGTTGCGCACTGACCGCGACTGGATCAGTGACGTCGTGCGCTTCGTCATCGCGCGTCGCAAGTTCGTGGTGGGCGCGGTCGGGGCGGCGGTGCGCTGATGAACTTCCTTTCCCCCGGCTACCTGCTGCTCCTGCTCCTGGTCGTCGCGCTGGCAGCCGTATACGTGGTCGTCCAGTTACGCCGGAGGAAGTACGTCGCCCGGTTCAGCAACGTCGAACTGCTCGGCAGCATCGCGCCGCGCCGGCCGGGGTGGCGCCGGCACTTGACGTTCGCCTTGCTGCTGATCGCACTCACCATCCTCAGCCTCGGCGTGGCGCGCCCCGCGGCGGCAGTGCGAGTGCCACGCGAGAAAGCCACGGTGATGCTCGCGATCGACGTCTCGTTGTCCATGCAGGCGACGGACGTGCTGCCGTCGCGGATCCAGGCGGCGAAGAACGCGGCCAACGTGTTCGTGCGGATCATCCCGCGGCGCATCAACCTCGGCCTGCTCAGCTTCGCCGGCAGCGCGAACGTCATCGTCCCGCCGACCACCAACCGGGATCAGCTCACGCAGGGCGTCAGATCTCTGCAACTCGCCAATTACACGGCGATCGGCGAGGCGATCTTCAGCTCGCTGCAGGCGATTCAGATCTTCCAACGCGGCAGCACCCCCAGGGGCGAAAAGCCGGCGCCGGCCCGCGTCGTGCTGATGAGCGACGGGTCCAACACAGTGGGCCGGTCGGTGACCTCGGCGATCTCAGCGGCCCAGCAGGCGCACGTGCAGGTTTCGACGATCGCGTTCGGCACCCAGAACGGAACGGTCGTGAGTCAGGGACGCACGGTTCCCGTCCCGGCCGACGACCGGACGCTGAAGCAGATAGCGGACAGCACCGGCGGTACGTTCCACGCCGCACACACCGAGCAGGAACTGACCACCGTCTACCACGACATCGGCTCGCAGATCGGCTACACCACCGAGCACCGAGACATCAGTTGGCGATTCCTGTTCGCCGGCCTGCTGTGCCTGTTCGCTGCAGGTGGCGCGGCGATGCTGTGGGCCGGCCGGTTGGCCTGACGCCCGGCCGGTCGGCCTGACGGCTACGCCTGCGGGTCGAGCACCAGCTTGCCTACCGAGGTGCGGTCGCGCAGCGCGCGGTGGGCGTCCGCGGCCCGTTCGAGCGGATATGTCTCACCGACGATGGGGCGGATGGCACCCGCCTCGATCAGGTTCATCAGGTCGGTCACGGCCTCGGCGAGCAGGTAGGGACGCTGCGCCACGTGATTGAGCCAGAAACCGATCACGGCGGTGCTGCGTCGCATCAGCGCGCCCGGGTCGACCGGTTTTGACGGCACGCGCCCGGCCATGCCGAACACGGCCAACCGGCCCAGCGGGGCCAGCGCAGCCAGGCTCTGGTCGAACACCGGCCCGCCGGTCATCTCCAGAACGACGTCGACGCCACGGCCACCGTTGGCCTGCCGGAGCGCGTCGCGGAGGTTCTCCGCACGCGAGTCGACGGCGACGTCGGCGCCGAGGTCAAGGGTGAGGCGGCGCTTCGCCTCGCTCGACGCCGTGGCGATCACCCGGCCCGCGCCCCAGCGCCTGGCGAGCTGGATCGCGATGGTGCCGACGCCGCCGGCGCCGGCGTGTACGACGACAGTCTCGCCCGGCTGCATGTGCGTGCTCGTGCGCAGCAGATGCCACGCCGTCGCCCCCTGCACAAGAGTGGTCAGCGCCTGGCCCTCGGTCACGGCGTCCGGGATGGGGAAGAACAGCCGCGGATCTGCGGCGATCCGCTGCGCATAACCGCCCGAGCCGACGAGGCCGAGCAGTCGCCGGCCCGACTCGTCACGCACCACCACCTCACCACCGGGGATGAGGGGCAACGACTGCCGGGAGAGGTAGGAGTCTTCGGTCTGGTGCGTGTCGGCGTAGTTCACCCCGGCGGCGAGGACGTCCATCACGGTCTCGTTCTCCGCCGGATCCGGATCGGGAAGATCGCGGACGACGAGCGTCTCCGGCCCGCCGAACTCCGTGATCTGAATCGCGCGCACATCGCCTCCAGAGCATTGCGAGAGCGCGGATCGCGCCGCTCGTGTGCGAACGTACGCGCCGGTAACGCAGGCGCAAAGGGCGACACGACCCGATCCGCTAGCGTCGTCCGACGTGGAAGGACGCACTGTGCTCGTCACTGGAGGTAACCGCGGCATCGGTTTAGCGATCGCGCAGGCGTTCGCGGCCACCGGCGACCAGGTGGCGATTACCCACCGCGGCAGCGGTGCGCCCGAAGGTCTGTTCGGCGTCGAGTGCGATGTCACCTCGGCCGAGCAGGTGGACGCCGCGTTCAGCGCTGTCGAGGAGCAGCTAGGGCCGGTGCAGGTGTTGGTGTCCAACGCCGGCATCGCCGACGACACGCTGCTCATGCGGATGAGCGAGGAGTCGTTCCAGCGCGTGCTCGACGCCAACCTGACCGGCGCATATCGCGTGGCAAAGCGGGCGACGCCCGGCATGCTCCGCGCGCGCAGCGGTCGGATGATCTTCATCTCGTCCGTCGTGGCGTTCGTCGGCGCGCCGGGC
>DATFTS010000091.1:0-9862 GCA_035261645.1 Jatrophihabitans sp.
CGCTGATGCAGGCGCTGTTCATGCTGTTCACGGTCGCGGTGCTCGTCGCGCTGTTGATCTGTGACTTCGTCATCGCCTGGCTCGACCCACGCGTGCGGGCAAAAGCATGACGGCGCTGCTGGTTGATACGTCGACGGCAACAGGCGCGCCGCCGGCCGCTACGCGCCGGCGCGGGGGTGGGCTCTGGCGGGCGGTCGTACACAGCCGCAAGGCGGTCGTCGGGTTGGTCATCTTATTCGTGTTCTGCGTCCTGGCCGCCGTGCCGCAACTGTTCAGCAGCGTCCGCCAGCCGAACCGGCTGCAGTTCCCCCCGTCGCTCGCACCATCCGGCAAGCACTGGCTCGGCACCACGTCGCTCGGCCAGGACATCTGGGCGCAGTTGGTGTATGGCACGCGGCAGTCACTGGTGATCGCACTGGTCGCCGGACTGTTCGCCACCGTGCTGTCCGTGCTCGTCGGGGTCTCGGCCGCCTACCTCGGTGGCATCGCCGACGATGTGCTGTCCATGATCACGAACGTCTTCCTGGTGCTACCGACGTTCCCGATGATCATCGTGCTGGCAACGTACGCCGGAAAAGGGACATTGCTCGTCATCCTGGTGGTGCTCGTGGTGACCGGCTGGTCGTACGGCGCCAACCAGATGCGCGCCCAGGCCCTGTCTCTGCGCAATCGCGACTTCCTTGAATCGGCGCGGGTGCGCGGTGAGCGCCGCTCGTACATCATCGTGGTCGAGGTGCTGCCGACGATGACCTCGCTTATCGTGGCCAACTTCCTCGGCGCAGCGCTGTACTCGGTGCTTACCGCGGCAGGCCTGCAGTTCCTCGGCCTGGGCGACCCGAACTCGATGAGCTGGGGCACGATGCTCTACTGGTCGCAGAACCAGTCCGCGCTGCAGACCGGGATGCCGTTGTGGTCGATCGCCCCCGGCCTGTGCGTGGCTCTCCTGGGCGTCTCGTTCGCGCTCGTCAACTACGCCTTCGACGAGATCAGCAACCCGGCGCTGCGTCCGGTGAGGAGGCGTCGTGCCAAGCGCACCCGTGCTTGAGGTCAGCGGGCTGACCGTCGAGTACGCAACGCCGTCGGGCCCCGTCGTGGCCGTTGACGACGTCGATCTCGACGTCGCGCCCGGCGAGTTCCTCGGCGTCGTCGGCGAATCCGGGTGCGGCAAGTCGACCATGCTGTTCGCGATCGCCCGGCTGCTCAACCCGCCGGCTGAGATCACCTCCGGCGCCGTACAGTTCCGCGGCGAGAACCTCGTGACGATGACCGATAAGCAGCTGAACGCGCTGCGCTGGCGAGACGTCTCAGTGGTGATGCAGAGCGCGATGAACGCCCTGAACCCGGTGACCACGATCGGCGCACAACTGCGCGACACGATGGTGGCGCACCGGATGACGTCCAAACGCGAGATCGCCGACCGCTGCGCCCAGGTGCTCGAGCTGGTCGGCATCGACCCGATCCACCTCCGCAGCTACCCGCATCAGCTGAGCGGCGGCATGCGGCAGCGCGCAATGATCGCGATGGCGCTGTTGTTCACGCCCGATCTCGTCATCATGGACGAGCCGACCTCGGCGCTGGACGTCGTCGCGCAGCGCGCGTTGATGCTGCAGATCAAGCAGCTGCAACAACACCTCGGCTTCGCGGTCGTCTTCGTCACGCACGACATGTCGCTCGTCAGTCACTTCTCCGACCGCCTCCTCGTCATGTACGCCGGCCAGGTCGTCGAATCCGGGCCGACCCGCGACGTCTTCGATCACCCGTCGCATCCGTACAGCCGCGGCCTGCTCGATGCGTTCCCGTCGATTCGCGGGCCGCGCCTGCCGCTCGTTGGCATCCCGGGACGGCCTCCCGAGCTGCGCAATCCCCCGAGCGGCTGCCGATTCCACACCCGCTGCCCCGTCGCCGTGGCGAGATGCACGACCACGGCACCGCCGCTGTATGACGCCGGCGCGGTGCGGGCGCGTTGCCTGCGCCTAGGCGACGAGCCATTGGAGGACGCAGCGTCATGAGCGTTCCCCCAAGCGCGCCGCTGCTCGAGACACGCGCGTTGACCAAGCACTTCAAGATCGGCGGCAGCCTGTCACGCAAGACGTTGCACGCCGTCGACGACGCCGATCTGGTCATCTCGAGCAACGAGATCGTGGCACTGGTCGGTGAGAGCGGCAGCGGCAAGAGCACGCTGGCGCGACTACTCGCCCGCGTGTACCGGCCGACGTCCGGCGAGATCCTCTACCAGGGGCGCGCGCTCTCGAGCATGCGCACCAGGCGGCAGACGATGGCCTACCGTTCGGACGTCCCGATGGTGTTCCAGGACCCCTTCAGCTCGCTCAACCCGGCCTTCCGGGTCTCGCACGGCATCCTGCGCGGCCTGAAGCTGCACCGTCCCGAGCTCGACCGGTCCCAGCGGCAAGCCGAGGCCGCGCGGGTCACCGAAGCGGTCGGGCTCACACCGGCGGCCGAGATCCTCGATCGCTTCCCCTATGAGCTGTCCGGCGGGCAGCGGCAGCGCATCGGCTTCGCACAGGCGCTCGCTTACCGGCCGAAGCTGATCCTGGCCGACGAGCCGGTGTCGATGCTCGACGTCTCGATCCGCGTCGGACTGCTCAACCTGATGGCCAAACTGCGCGAGGACGAAGGCGTGTCGATCCTCTACATCACGCACGACCTGGCGAGCGCACGCTACGTCTCCGATCGGTTGGTCGTCATGTACGCCGGCCACATCGTCGAGACCGGGCCAACCGAGGAGGTGCTGAGCAACCCGCGGCACCCGTACACCGAACTGCTGCTCTCGGCCGCACCGGATCCGCGCACGCCGCTCGACGCGGACGCGATCACCGACAGCGGCGAACCACCGAAGGTGATCGACCCCGAGCCCGGTTGCCGCTTCCGGTGGCGCTGCCCGCTTGCGATCGAACGCTGCGCCGTCGAGACACCGCTGCGCCGCGAGCTCGGGCCGGGGCACGACGCGGCCTGCCACGTCGCCGCCGCCGCTACCGAAGAGGCCGCGTTGTGAAGATCGCGGTCGTGGGTGGCGGCAGCACCTACACCCCCGAGCTGATCGAAGGGTTCGCCCGCCGGGTGGACGCGCTGCCGTTCGACGAGCTGGTGCTGCACGACATCTCCGCCGACCGGCTCGACGTCGTCGGCGGGCTCGCCAGGCGCATCCTGCAGCGCGACGGCCTCGCCGACCGGCTCGGCACCACCACGCACCTCGCCGAAGCGGTGGACGGTGCCGCCGCGGTGCTGATACAGCTGCGGGTCGGCGGCCAGCAGGCACGGCTGGTCGACGAGACGCTGCCCGGCAAGTTCGGCCTGCTGGGGCAGGAGACGACGGGCCCCGGCGGCTTCGCGAAGGCGCTCCGTACCGTACCCGTCGTCCTCGACATCGCCGCGACGGTCGCTGAACGCGCCGAGCCGGGCGCGTGGATCGTCGACTTCACCAACCCGGTCGGCATCGTGATGCGGGCGCTGCTGGACGCCGGCCACCGGGCCATCGGACTGTGCAACGTCGCGATCACCCTGCAGCGACGGCTGGCGGGCCGGTTCGGCGTGCCGCCCGACCGGGTGCGGCTCGACCACGCCGGGCTGAACCACCTCTCCTGGATCCGTGGTGTCTGGGTGGACGGCGTCGACAGGCTGCCGGAGCTGCTGGACACGCAGGCCGGCGCCGAGCTCGCCGAAGAGGTGGAGATTCCGCTCGAGCTGATGCGGACCATCGGGGCTATCCCGTCGTACTACCTCCACTACTACTACTGCACCGAGCACGAGGTGCGTGCTCAGACGGCGGGCGAGCACCGCGCGTCGCGGGTGCTCGAGATCGAGCGTGAGCTGCTCGCGATGTACGCCGACCCCGGGCTCGATCACAAACCGCCCCTGCTGGAGGAGCGCGGCGGCGCCTACTACAGCGAGGCGGCGGCCGGACTCGTGACCTCATTGCTCACCGGTGACGGCGGCCACCACTACGTAGACGTGCGCAACAACGGCACCGTGCGCGGCCTACCCGACGAAGCCGTGGTCGAGGTGCCCGCTCTGGTCGGGCACAGCGGGGCCACCCCGCTGCCAGTGGCGGCCTTCCCGCCGGAGATGCTCGGCCTGATCCAGGCCGTGACCGCTTACGAGCAGCTGACGATCGAGGCAGCCCGGACCGGCGATCGTGACGTGGCGCTGCGCGCGCTGCTGGCGCATCCGCTGGTGCGAGAGTGGGACGTTGCGGTGCCGCTGCTCGACGAGCTGCTGGCCGCGAATCAGGCCTACCTGCCGGCCTTCGCGGGCTGATCAGAACAGCTGGGTGATCCCGTAGATCGCCAGCCCGGCGAGCGCGCCGACCACCGTGCCGTTGATGCGGATGAACTGCAGGTCGCGGCCGACCTGGAGCTCCAACCGGCGGCTGGTCTGCCCGGTGTCCCAGCGCCGCACGGTGGTGGTGATGACGTCGGCCAGGTCGTCCGCGTAATGCGTGACGATGTGACCGGTCAGCCGCTGCAGTCCCTCCTCGACCTTCGCGGCCACGGTCGGGTCGTCGCGCAGCACCTGACCCAGGCGGATCGTCAGTGACTCGGCCGAGCGCCGCACGTCGGAGTCCGGGTTGTCCGCCTCCTGCAGGACGAGCGTCTTCACTGCGTCCCAGAGGGTGGCGAGGTACTCCCGGATGCGCGGATGCTCCAACAACTGGTCACGCGCGGCCTCCACCTTGGCGATCTGCTCGGGATCGTTGCGCAGGCGCTCGGCGAGCTCGCGCAGCTGGGTCTCGTAGCCCTGTCGCAGCGGATGCTGGTCGTCGTCGATCACGTCGCCCAAGAACCCCTGAAGCAGGCTGAAGCCCTTGTTGAACACTCGGTCGTCGAGCCAGTCCGGCACCCACTCCGGCGACTCGTCGCCGAGGCGCTCGCGAAGGACGTTGCGGTTCGCGTCGAGGAACGTGCGCGCCCCGCGCAAGAAGATCGTGAGCGCGGCCTGGTGCTGGCCGGCGTCGCACAAGGCGTCCAGCACACGCGCCAGCAGCCCGGCGATGTCGATGCGCCGCAGCCGCTTGTCGGCGAACGAGGCGAGCGAGTCGCGCAGCTCGTCATCGCGCAGCACCCCGGCAAGACCGGTGAGCGCGCTGCTCAGCTCCTCTGCTAGCCGGTGGGCGTGCGCGGGTTCGACCAGCCACTCTCCGACCCGTCGCGGCACCTGGGCCGCCGCTACCCGCTCACTGACGATTTCGCTCGTCAGGAAGTACTGCAGCACGAAGCCGGCCAACCCCTCGCCGATCTGGTCCTTCTTGGTCGGGATGACGGCGGTGTGCGGGATCGGCAATCCCAGCGGGCGCCGGAACAGCGCGGTGACGGCGAACCAGTCGGCTAGGCCGCCGACCATCGACGCCTCGGCAGCCGCCTGCACGTAACCCCACACGCCGGTGCTGTTCGTCAGCGCGCGGCACAGGATGTAGACGACGGCAGCGAGCAGCAGCAGCCCGCCGGCGAACGCCTTCATCCGGCGCAGTGCACGCAACCGCTCGGCGGCTATCGCGGGAAACGGGCTGCCGGCGGTCATGCCCTGCTGATGCGAGGCGCGAATCTCACCGGACGAACGTGTCAACGGCAACCGCCACAAACACGAACGCGAGGTAGCTGTTCGACAGGTGGAACAGCTGCATCGCCGCCTTGGCGTTCGCACCGTGCTTGGTGCGGGCAAGCAGACGGTGCGCGCCCACGATGAGCGCGGCGCCGGCCAGCAGCGCGAGCGCTCCGTAGACCCAGCCGGTGGCCAGCGGCCAAAGGGCTAGCGACGTGGCGACCGTCAGCCAGGCGTAGATCACGATCTCGCGCGCCACCCGCGTCGGGGCGGCCACGACCGGCAGCATGGGGACGTTGGCGCGGGCGTAGTCGTCGCGGTAGCGGATCGCCAGTGCCCAGAAGTGTGGCGGCGTCCAGAAGAAGATCACGCCGAAGAGGACGACAGCCGGCCAGGCGAGCGAGCCGGTGACCGCCGCCCAGCCGATGAGCGCCGGCATGCAGCCTGCGGCACCGCCCCACACGATGTTCTGTGCGGTGCGCCGCTTCAGCAGCATCGTGTAGACCACGACGTAGAACACGATGGCGGCCGCGGTCAGCTCGGCGGCCAGCCAGTTCGTCACCGAACCCATGAGCGCGACGGCGACCACAGCCAGCACCAACCCGAAGACGAGCGCACCGCGAGGTGAAACGTCGTGCCGGGCGAGCGGCCGGTGGGTGGTACGCCGCATCACGGCGTCGATGTCGCGGTCGACGTAGCAGTTCAGCGCGTTCGCGCTACCGGCGGCGAGCGTCCCACCGACCATGGTGGCGAGCACGACCCACCACTTCGGCAGTCCGCCGGCGGCCAAGATCATCGACGGCAGCGTCGTCACCAGGAGCAGTTCGATGATCCGCGGCTTGGTCAGCGCCACGTACGATGCGACCCTGCTGCGCGCGTGTGGCGCCACGGGGCGCAGTCGGATGACCGGAGCGACAGTCTCGTCCGCGTCCCTTGCGGGCACCGCGGGGCTGACCCGCATCGCGGGAGACTGCGTCACCCGATCAGGGTAACTGTCGGCTTGCTGCGCGCCGCATGAGGGCTGGGCGCGCCGCGTCGCCTGTTCGGCGCTCCTCGGCGGCTGCGATGTGGCTACGCTGGCGCTGGGTACGAAATGTTGAGACGGCGGGCCTCGCCGCGGCCCGGCACCGTCCTATGACGCGACTGGAGGCTCTGTGGCCGACTCCGAAGAAGGTGTCCGGACAACACACCCCGACTGGTGGACCGACACCGACACCCGGGCCGTGAACACCGCACGGCTGCTGGCCGCGGACGCCGTCCAGAAGGTCGGCAACGGGCACCCCGGCACGGCGATGAGCCTCGCGCCACTGGCCTACCTGCTCTATCAGCGCGTCATGCGCCACGACCCGACCGACCCCACCTGGATCGGCCGCGACCGCTTCATCCTGTCCAACGGGCACTCCTCGCTCACGCAGTACATCCAGCTCTACTTCTCCGGGTACGGGCTCGAGCTCGCAGATCTGGAGGCCCTGCGCACCTGGGGTTCGCGCACTCCCGGGCATCCCGAGCACGGGCACACGGCCGGCGTCGAGGTGACGACCGGCCCCCTCGGGCAGGGTGTGGCCAACGGCGTCGGCATGGCAATGGCCAGCCGCCGCGAGCGCGGGTTGTTCGACCCCGACAGTCCGCAGGGTAAGTCGCCGTTCGACCACTACATCTATGTGATCGCCGGAGACGGCTGCATGCAGGAGGGCGTGGCCAGCGAGGCGTCGTCCCTGGCCGGCCACCAGCAGCTCGGCAACCTGATCCTCTTTTACGACGACAACCACATCTCGATCGAGGACGACACCGCGGTGGCGTTCAGCGAGGACGTGGTGCAGCGCTACGAGGCGTACGGCTGGCACACGCAGCGCGTCGACTCCGGCGAGGACGTGGTGGCGCTCGAGCAGGCCATTGCCAACGCCAAGGCAGTGACCGACAAGCCGTCCTTCATCGCGGTGCGCACGATCATCGGCTGGCCCGCCCCGACGCTGCAGAACACCGGCAAGGCGCACGGTGCCGCGCTGGGTGAGGAGGAGATCCGCAAGACCAAGGAGATCCTCGGTTTCGATCCCGACGTCCATTTCAACGTGGCGCCCGAGGTGCTGACCCACGCCCGTCAGGTGGTCGAGCGGGGCCGCGAGGCGCACGCCGAGTGGCAGCGGCAGTTCGACAAGTGGGCGGCTGCCAACCCGGACGGCGCGGCGTTGCTGGAGCGCACTCTCGCCGGTCGGCTACCCGAGGGCTGGACGTCCTCGCTGATCGAGTTCCCGACGGAGAAGGACGGTAAGCCGAACGCGGTGTCGACCCGCGCGGCGTCCGGCAAGGTGCTCTCCGGACTGGCCGACGTCCTGCCCGAGCTCTGGGGCGGCTCCGCAGACCTCGCCGAGAGCAACAACACGACGATGGACGGCGAGCCCAGCTTCATCCCGGCCGAGCACCAGACGAAGGAGTGGCCGGGCGGGCCGTACGGGCGCACGCTGCACTTCGGGATTCGCGAACACGCGATGGGGGCGATCGTCAACGGCATCAAGCTGCACGGGCCGACGCGTGCGTACGGCGGGACGTTCCTCGTGTTCAGCGACTACATGCGCCCGCCGGTGCGGCTGTCGGCGCTGATGCAGATCCCCTCGATCTTCGTCTGGACACATGACTCGATCGGCCTGGGCGGTGACGGGCCGACGCACCAGCCCATTGAGCACCTCGCAGCTTTGCGTGCCATCCCCGGGCTCGACGTCGTCCGTCCCGCCGACGCCAACGAGACCGTCGTGTGCTGGCAGACCACGCTGGAGAAGACGGACGGACCGGTCGGTCTGGCGCTGTCGCGGCAGAACCTGCCGGTGCTCGACCGCGCCAAGGTCGAGGGCGCGGCGAAGGGCGGATACATCCTTGAGGAGGGCTCGTCCGGGCTGCCCGAGGTGATCCTGATCGCCACCGGGTCAGAGGTGTCGCTGGCGCTGAAGGCACGCGAGACGCTCGAGGCGGAAGGCAGTTCTGTGCGCGTGGTCTCGATGCCGTGTGTCGAGTGGTTCCGCGCGCAACCGGAGTCCTACCAACAGCAGGTGCTGCCGCCGGCGATCAAGGCGCGGGTCAGCATCGAGGCCGCCGTGCCTCAGGGCTGGCGGGAGTTCGTCGGCGACGCCGGCGAGATCATCGCCATCAACCACTTCGGCGCCAGCGCCGAGGGCTCCGTGGTGTTCGAACAGTTCGGCTTCACCCCGGATCGGGTCGTCGCCGCGGCCCACGCCACGCTGGAACGTGCTGGGCGCATCCGCGGCGAGACCACCGGAAACTGAAACGCGATCGAGCGAAGGAGACGGATATGGCCGATGCACTGGCGAGACTCTCGGAGGAGGGCGTCTCGATCTGGCTCGACGACATCAGCCGCGACCGGTTGCGCACCGGCAACCTGCAGCACCTCGTCGACGACAAGCACGTGGTCGGTGTTACCAGTAACCCGACCATCTTCCAGAAGGCGCTCGAGAAGGGCGATGCGTACGACGACCAGGTCCATGACCTCAAAGTGCGTGAGATCGCAGTCGACGGCGCGATCCGCTACCTCATGGCCTTCGACATCCGCTGGGCATGCGATGTGTTTCGGCCGGTCTTCGACCGCACCGCGGGCAAGGACGGGCGGGTGTCCATCGAGGTCGACCCGCGGCTCGCGCACGTCACCGAGCGCACGGTCGCCGAGGCGCGCGGGCTGTGGTGGCTGGTCGACCGACCGAACGTGATGATCAAGATTCCGGCCACGCTCGAGGGGCTGCCGGCGATCGCGGCCGCCACCGCCGAAGGAATCAACGTGAACGTCACGCTGATCTTCGGCCTGGATCGCTACGACGCGGTCATGGACGCCTACCTCACCGGCCTCGAGCAGGCGAAGGAGAAGGGCATCGACCTGTCGACCATCCGATCAGTCGCGTCGTTCTTCGTGTCCCGGGTCGACACCGAGGTGGACAAGCGGCTGGACAAGATCGGGACGGACGAGGCGCGGGCGCTTCGCGGCAAGGCGGCGATCGCCAACGCGCGGCTTGCCTACGAGCGCTATGAGAAGGTCATCGCGTCCGACCGCTGGCAGGCGCTGGCTGCCGCCGGGGCGAACGTGCAGCGCCCGCTGTGGGCGTCCACCGGCGTGAAGGATCCGACCTACGACGACACCATGTACGTCGTCGAACTGGTCGCACCCGACACCGTCAACACCATGCCCGAGGCGACACTCGACGCGGTGCAGGACCACGGGAAGATCCGCGGCAACACGATCGCCGGCACGTACGACCAGTCCCGCAAGGTGATCGAGGACCTCGACAAGCTCGGCGTCAGCTACAAC
>DATFTS010000092.1:0-3805 GCA_035261645.1 Jatrophihabitans sp.
CATAGCACTTCATGCCGAGCACGCGGAGTGCAGGAGAAGTGCCCTTCGACCACAGCACGAGACCCCAGATCAGGTACCCGATGCCGAGCGTGACGATCACCAGCGGGATGGCGAGGAAGAAAGCACCGATCCGGCGTCCCACGCTCGCCAGCTCCGTGCCGGGCGGCAGGTACAGCCCGCTCGCCGGGTCGAAGATGGTGCCGCCTGGTCCGTATTGTGCGAGTCCCTGCGGCGCCGCCGGAGCGGCCGGATATCCGCCGTAGGACGCGCCCGGGGGCGGGCCGTACGGCGCTCCGGGCGGAGGGGCGCCCGGAGGTGGACCGTACGGCGCGCCCGGCGGTGGCGCTCCCGGCGGTGGCGCGGGCGGCGGCGCCTGGGGGCCGCCGTATGGCGGCTGCGGCCACCCCGGAGGCGGCTGGCCGGGCGGTGGTTGCTGTCCGTAAGGCTGGTTCGGATCGGTCATGGCTGGCACTCCCCACCTCGCGCGGCTACCAGCCCACCGACCCTAGCGAACGCGCAGCAGGAAGTCGCCGCACGCCGTCAGCTCACGTTCATGGCGGTGTCATCGATGACGAACGAAGTCTGCTTCGTGTAGTCCTCCGCGCCGGTGAACTTCAGCGTGATGTTCTGGCCCGCGTAGCTCGGGAGATTGAAGGTGTGCTGGCTGTAACCGGTGTTCGCGTTCAGGTTCGAGTACGTATAGAGCGTTCCGAGCACGGTCCCCGCGCCGTTCAACACCTGCAGCTTGAGCGTGTCGTACTTCGACGTCGTTGTCGTCTCCGCGGTGTCGATGTGCATCCAGAAGGTGAACTTGTAGTTGGTGCAGCCCGTTGGCAGGCTCACCGGCTGCGACAGCGTGTCGGTGTGCGTCGTTCCGTAGCCGTCCAACCATGCCTTCCAGCTACCGGTGCGCGCCGGTTCGCTGCTGTTGTTGCTGACGACGCCGGACGTGGCTGACCAGGGCGTCGGGGTGCCGGTCTCGAATCCCGGGTTGCCCAGCAGTTGTGTGGATGCGCAACCACCTGGCGTCGCACTTGCCTCGTTGCTCTGCGGGCCTTCGCCGATGGAGTTCACCGCGCTCACCTTGTAGTAGTACGCCCGCCCGTTGGTGAGACCGGTGTCGGTGCACGAGAGCACAGCACCGAGGCCGCTACAGCCGCCTGAGGTCAGCAGCGTCTCGGCGCCGCTCGACGAGCCTCGGTACACGCGGTAGGACGTGATGTCGACGCCGCCGTTGTTCGCCGGAGCCGACCAAGTGAGCGACACCTGCCCGCTGCCGCCGCTCGCGGTGAGGGCGGTGGGCGCGCCAGGCGCTGTCCCTGCGATCGGCGAGGCCGTGATCGTGACGCTGGAGGTGGCGTTCTTTGCTGGAGCAGCGCTGTCGGTCACCGTCAGGGTCGCGGTATACGTGCCGGGGTTGCTGTAGGTGTGGGTCGGGTTCTGCGTGGAGCTCGTCGCGGACCCGTCACCGAAGTTCCAGCTGTACGAATACGGCGGGGTGCCGCCCGTCCCCGACCCGGTGAAGCCGACGGTGAGCGGCACCTGGCCGGAGGTCGGGGTCGCCGCTGCGTTCGCGGCCAACGGACTGCCCACCGCGCTTACCGTGATGGGGACGTTGGCCGTTGCCGTGTGTGCCGGCGAAGCGCTGTCGGTCACCGTCAGGATCGCCGTGTAGGTGCCGGCGCTGCTGTACGTGTGGCCCGGGTTCTGCGTGGAGCTCGTCGCGGACCCGTCGCCGAAGTTCCAGCTGTACGAATAGGGGCCGGTGCCGCCACTGGCCGAGCCGGTGAACGACACGGTGAGCGGCGCGTTTCCGGTCGTCGGGTTTGCCGAGCCTGCCGCCGTGAGCGGGCTCGATCCCTGGATCCAGAAATCCGACAACGGATCGCCGAGACCAGCCTGGTCGGCCGTCGTCATCGGGTAGGTCGAAAGTCCGATGTTGTTGTTCGGATCGATGATCCCTGGGTTGACGTTCTGCATCACCCGCTCCATCGCGGCGAGCACATTGTTCGTCGAGTAGGCGACGTGCGAGAGATAGTGCTGCTTCATGTACTTCGACGAGGCGACGACGACCAGTGGCACGCGGTAGGTGTTGCTGACGTGGTCCGGACCGTTGTTCCCGTTCTGGGTGTCGTCCTCGGTGATGACGATGACGGTGTTGTCCTTGTATGTCGCGTTGTTCATGATGAAGTCCGAGAGCTGCTTGGTCACCGAGTCGTTCGTCCCGATGTCCTGGTACGTACCTGGGTGGTCGTTGAACAACTCGACATAGGAGTACGCCGGCAAGCCATAGGTGTTGACGAAGCTCATGTAGTCGTTCGCGATGGTGGTGTCCGGCACGTTCTGGCCGCAGCAGGTGTACTCGTTGTAATGCAGCTCTTCCGGAATGCTCGTGCCAGGGCGATTGATAGGCAGCGCCTCGACGTTCTTAGTGGCTGGGTTGCGCCAGTAGCCGCTGCCGCTGTTGAGCATCCAGTAGAAGTCGCCGTTCATGATGAACGGGTAGGTGCGCCCGCCAGTGCCATTCAGAAAGCGGTCGAACTCCGTGCCAGTTGCGGCCGGGTAGGACTGCTGCTGAGAACTCGAGGACGACTGGCCAGAGAACAGCCACCAGTGATTGGGTCCACTCGGCGGTTGCGTCCCCGTGTTATAGGCGTCGGCCATTGCGTACGTCTTTGCGAGCGTGTGCAGATTCGGCACCGAGCTGATGTGATTCGTACTTTCGACGACGCCGTTGCAGCCTGCCTGGACGGTGGTCGCGCAGTCGCCGAGGTAGTCATCGAAGGTGTGGTTCTCGCGGTAGAGGATCACGAAGTGGGTGAACGGCGGGAAGTACGGCGCGAGGGGGTTGCTGGTTGCCGTCGGCTGCAACACCGTCCGAGGCTGTTCGGTGCAGACGCCGCCGCCGCATGCGCGCACTTGACGGAGTACCTGCCGATTGGTGACCTCGAAGTCGTGCGGCTGCGGAAAGCGTCGGAACTCGACGCCGGGCGCGGCGAACTTCGCGCCGGTGCAGTTGTAGTCGTCGGGCTTGTACGTCTGCGGCCGGTGGCCGGCCGGCAGATCCCTGGCGTCACCCGGATCGCCCGTCGGGTTCCAGTTCTTCAACGTGCACGAACCGACGCCCGTGGCTGGATGGACGCCGGCACCCTGGGCCTGGCTGAGGTGGACCAGCGAAAGGACCAGGACCGCGGCGCCTGTGACGGCCGCAGATACCGACTTCCAGCGCTCCATCGAAACTCCTTCAGTAGAGCCCCGAACACCTGCGCCCGGAATAGTCCCGTTTGATCTCGTCCGCCACAAGAGCCGGATGAGCCCTACTCGCCGGAAAGGAGCGGTATTCATCCACGGTTCGTGCCGCGTTTGCCGCGCTGTCTGTGCTGGATCGAGAGAGTGCGGGCAGACCGGACCCGCTTCCGCCAGAACAAACCGGTCATGTGAGACGCTGTGTCCCGTGGTGCGGGCGAGTGATCGGCCAGAGACCAGCCGCGAGCGGCGGCTAGCTCCGGCGCGTCGCCGACGAGGGTGGGGCGGATTCGTCGCCCGTTACGGGTGGCGGGCGTACGCGCTGCCGGTGCTCTCGATCATCACCGTCGCGGCGCTGGCCCACGCGGCCACGTCCAACGCGAACCCGACATCCGACGGACAGACAGCCAGCGGCGCCAACTCTGGCGGCGGAAATGCGGCGACGCACAATGGCGGGTCGACACAGGTCGACGGCCTCGACTCGGCGACCGCCAAATACCAGCAAGGCGCGGCACCGCCGGCGGAGACGATACGGCTGGCCGGCGACGTCATGTCGTGC
>DATFTS010000093.1:0-1682 GCA_035261645.1 Jatrophihabitans sp.
GGCGCGGTAGGCGTCGAGCACGCCGTACCCGTACGCCGTGCTGGGTTGTGACCGATGCGCGTCGAGCGTCGCCAGGATTCGGGTCAGCACGGCACGCGCGGTGAGGTCGGGGTGCGCCGACCACACCAACGCGGCCACCGCGGACGTGATGGCGGTGGCTTGGCTGGTGCCGTTGCCGGAGAACGCCTGCCCGGGCACCCGGCCCAGTGAGGGGATGTCCACGCCAGGCGCCGCGAAGGTGACGTACGGTAGCCGCGACGAGAACGACGCCACGGTGTCAGCCGCGTCCACCGCAGCGACGGCGACTACGCCGAGACACACGCCGGGGTCCTCGACCGTGTTCTTCGTCGGCCCGGTGTTGCCCACCGACGCGACGACGAGAGCGCCTCTGCTCAACGCGTAATAGATCGCCGCCTGCTCGCTGTCGCTGCACGGCTGCGAGTCGACGCCCGGCGTGCGTTTGCCGCCCAGCGACATGCTGATGATCTTGGCGTGGTGGTTGGCCGCCCAGCGGATCGCCTGCGGCACCCGGTCGGGCTGACCCGCCGTCGTAGTCCCGTTCAGCGGAACGGCGATCGGCAGGATCCGTGCGTCCGGCGCGATGCCGCTGATGCCGAAATGGCCTGGACTCGCGACCATGATCGACGCCATCGCGGTGCCGTGGCCGAAGGTGTCCTGGTCTCGATCGACGTGCCCGTCGCCGCGGCGGCCGAAGTCGACGCCAGGCAGGACCTTGCCCTGCAGCTCCGGAAGATCGGCGTTCACCCCGGTGTCGATCTCGGCGATGGTGATGCCCTGGCCACGGACACCGTCGGCCCACAGCGATGGCAGCCGCCAGCTGTCGAACCAGTACTCGGGCGCATCAGGCGGGCCGGGGGTCGCGGCCGCCGGAACCGTCCCGATGAGCAGCAGTGCCAGCGCGGCCAGTGCCACGACGACGCGCCTCATGCTTGCTGCCATTGCAGTCGCAGGGGCGCCGTCGCGTAGGCGATCGCGCGGACGTTCAGGTAGGTCGTGCCGTGGCCGGCGTGTTGCCGGTTGTCGAAGTCGAGTCGCTGCCAACTGCCGGTGACCGGGGCGGTGCCCTGGAAGCGCAGCACACCGGCCGGGGCCGTCGGGTCGAGCATCACGTCGGTGATGCGCATGTCGTGTTCCAAGCGACCGCGCACTGAATCGGGAACGTAGCGCTCGCCGGGCAACGGGCAGGCTGCGTCCGCCGCGCCCTGCACGCAGCGCTCGATCCCGGCGCGCACGGCGGACACCATGGCTGCACGACCGGCGCCCGTCAACCGCACGTGCACGTACGTCGTCGGCAGTGACCCGAGGGTGACGTTGTCCGCCGCGGCGTCCAGCTGGACGTACGGCGTGTCGAACCGGATCGGCACGATGCCGGGGAACAGCAGCACCGCGGCGCTAGGGACGGTGGCGCCGAGGATCGATTCGCGCTGCCGTGCCGCTCGCATCTGCAACTCGGTGCTCACTGCGACGGCGTCGAGTCGCCAGTTCTCAGCGTCCTTGTGCAGCCCGACATGCAGCGAGACCGGCACGTGCTGACCCGGGAAGGCAAGCACGTAGCTGACCGCAACCGACGCGTGATCACCTCGCGTCGTCGTGGGGCCGACGCCGACGTCTTCGATCGGCGCGATGCGCTGCTGCTCGTGCAGGGCGTCGCTCGTGAGCAG
>DATFTS010000094.1:0-3663 GCA_035261645.1 Jatrophihabitans sp.
GAATCGCCGACGACCTTCACCATGAACAGCGTTCCGTCGCCCACGAGCGCCTTGGGCAGCGGGAAGACGTCCTCGATCATCTGCTCGGCCAGGATCGGGCCGCCGGCCGCGATACGCCCGACGACCGGCACGAACACCGGCGCATCGCCTCGCGGGGCGTCATCGCTGACTGCCAACGCGCGGCGGGCGGCCTTCGGCGCCGGAGCGTTCAAGTCCTGCCCCGCCTTGGCGCCGGCGCGGATGTCGACGGCGCGGGGCCGGTTTGGGTCGCGGCGCAGATAGCCCTTCCGTTCGAGCATCGAGAGCTGATGGGCGACGCTCGAGGTGGATGCAAGCCCGGCCGACTCACAGATCTCGCGCACGCTGGGGGGGTAGCCGCGCCGCTCGACCGAGTCGCGGATGACATCGAGAATGGCCTGTTGGCGTCGGGTCAGCCCGGTCACCGGATCAGGCATCTCGGTGACCTTCGGCCGGCCAGGGCGCCGACGCGCATCAGGGGCTTCGGTGCTGTCCTTGGCCACGGGTGCCTCCGCTCTCACTGGACGTCGTTGCTGCGACTTCGCTCTTGCGTTCACGTTGGTGCGGGCCGGCTGATCACGATCACCGACCTCAGCGACGGTAGCGGCATCTGTCGAAGATCTCAAACATTTGTTCGAACGACACGCCGCCGTCCGACCGGTTTTGTCAGACCCCGCTGGTACACATTCGATCAGGCGTTCTATCGAATGCTCGTTCGAAGAAACAGCTCGACAACACGGTCGTAAAAGACAGCGGTAACCAGAGGTCAGGAGGCCCCGATGTCGCTCGCCACCGAGCTCATCCCCGAGTTCGAAATCCCCGAGCGCGCTCGGACGCGCGTTCCGCAACGGCTCGCCAGCGTCACGGTCCTGCATCCGCCGGCACAGCCGTGCGCGCCGTCGTCCATCCGGCTCACCCGGCGCGGCGTCGTCGTGCTGACGGTCGCGGTGCTGGCGCTAGGGGTAGCACTGGTCTGGTTCGCGAAGCAGTCTGCACCACAGTCCGGCGCGGCGCCTCGAACGCCACACGCCGTCGTTGTGCAGCCGGGCGACACGTTGTGGGCGATCGCCGACCGGGTGGCGCCGCAGACCGATCCCCGTGCCGAGGTCGCCGCGCTCCAGCGGCGCAACCATCTCCATGGCGTCGACCTTGTTCCCGGCGAGGTCCTGCGTGTGCCCTAGCCAGTTGCCGGGCGCCCCCGGTGTGGTCGATGTGGTCGATTCCACGGCGCACGGCGTTTCGCTCTTGCGGAACAGCGTGGACCGTTCTAGCGTTCAACCCAATATGTAGTAGTTACAAGGTTGTAACTTGTCCACAAGTTGGGGTTCGTGATCCACAGAGATTGTGGGTCTTCCACAATGCGATCCCCAGGTTGTCGACAGATCGATCCACAGGCTGGCTCTGAACAGAGCTCGGCAGAACAGAGGGAGAGGAGTGACGCGGATGCGATGCCCGTACTGCCGTAACCCGGATTCCCGCGTCGTCGACTCCCGTGAGCAGGATGAGGGGCAGGTCATCCGCCGCCGGCGTGCCTGCCAGGACTGCGGCCGGCGCTTCACGACGGTCGAAGAGGCCACCCTCGCGGTGATCAAGCGCAGCGGGGTCACCGAACCGTTCAGCCGGCAGAAGGTCGTCAACGGCGTCCGGCGGGCCTGCCAAGGCCGCCCGGTCGACGAGGACGAGCTGGCCCAGCTGGCCCAGACCGTCGAAGAGGCCATCCGAGCCACCGGTGCCGCCGAAGTGCCCAGCGAAGAGGTCGGGTTGGCCATCCTGGGCCCACTGCGCGAGCTGGACGAGGTCGCCTACCTGCGCTTCGCCTCCGTCTACCAGTCCTTCAGCTCGGCCGACGACTTCGAGAAGGCGATTGCCGAGTTGCGTGCCGCGCATCGCGAATCCCGACCACTGCTCGATTGACCCGCAAACTTCATCACCCCCCGCGCCATTTTTCTGGAAGGACGTGCCGCAATGACCGAGGCTGACGTGACCCGCTCCGCCGACTCCGCCCGCGCCGACGCCGCCGCGCGCAAGGCGAGCTCCGGTAAGCAGGCCCACCCGGCAAAGGGATTGCGAGTCGACCGCGTGTACACCACGGCGGGCGTGCATCCCTACGACGAGGTCAGCTGGGAACGCCGCGACGTCGTGATGACCAACTGGCGCGACGGATCGATCAACTTCGAGCAGCGCGGCGTCGAGTTCCCTGATTTCTGGTCGGTGAACGCCGCGAACATCGTGACCACCAAGTACTTCCGCGGGGCGGTCGGCACCGACGCGCGCGAGTGGTCGCTGCGGCAGTTGATCGACCGGGTGGTCAGCACCTATCGCGCGGCGGGGGAGCAGCACGGCTACTTCGGCTCGGCCGAGGATGCCGGGGTGTTCGAGCACGAACTCACGTGGATGCTGTTGCACCAGGTTTTCAGCTTCAACTCGCCGGTCTGGTTCAACGTCGGCACCACGTCGCCGCAGCAGGTGTCAGCCTGCTTCATCCTCTCCGTCGACGACACGATGGACTCGATCCTGAACTGGTACCGGGAGGAAGGTCTCATCTTCAAGGGCGGGTCCGGTGCCGGCCTGAACCTGTCGCGGATCCGCTCGTCCAAGGAACTGCTGACCTCCGGCGGTACTGCCTCGGGACCGGTCTCGTTCATGCGCGGCGCGGACGCCTCCGCGGGCACGATCAAATCCGGTGGCGCGACCCGCCGGGCCGCGAAGATGGTCGTTCTTGACGTCGATCACCCGGACATCGAGGAGTTCATCGAAACGAAGGCGCGCGAAGAGGACAAGATCCGCGTGCTGCGCGACGCCGGTTTCGATATGGACCTCGGTGGCAAGGACATCACCAGCGTCCAGTACCAGAACGCGAACAACTCGGTGCGCGCGAGCGACGAGTTCATGCGCGCGGTCGAGGAGGGCGGGCAGTTCGGGCTGCGGGCCCGCACGAACGGCGCGGTGATCGAGACCGTCGACGCCAAGAGCCTGTTCCGCAAGCTCGCGCAGGCGGCGTGGGAGTGCGCCGATCCCGGCATCCAGTACGACGACACGATCAACGACTGGCACACGAACCCTGAGTCGGGCCGGATCACCGCGTCGAACCCGTGCTCGGAGTACATGAGCCTCGACAACACCTCATGCAACCTGGCCTCGCTGAACCTGTTGAAGTTCCTCAACGACGACAACAGCTTCGACACCGAGAAGTTCGTCAAGGCCGTCGAGCTGATCATCACGGCGATGGACATCAGCATCTGCTTCGCCGACTTCCCGACCGAGGCGATCGGCGAGACCACGCGGGCCTACCGCCAGCTCGGCATCGGCTACGCCAACCTCGGCGCGCTGCTCATGGCGTCGGGCCTGGCCTACGACTCCGACGGCGGCCGCGCGCTGGCCGGCGCGATCACGTCGCTGATGACCGGCACCTCCTACCGGCGTTCTGCTGAGCTGGCCGGCATCGTCGGCCCGTACGAGGGGTATGCCCGCAACGCCACGGCGCACAAGCGGGTGATGCGCAAGCACCAGGCGGCCAACGACGCGGTCCGCACCGTCAACCCGGTCGACCGCGACGTGCACGAGCTCGCGACCGCCGCGTGGGACCAGGTCGTCAGGCTGGGGGAGAAGAACGGGTTCCGCAACGCCCAGGCGTCGGTGCTCGCC
>DATFTS010000095.1:0-6390 GCA_035261645.1 Jatrophihabitans sp.
GAGAGCAGCTACACCGGCGAGGTTTCCGTCGGCGGACCTATGGACGTGCGCCGCCTGCCCGGCCTGACAATCGCGAAGCTCGCCGTCGGCCCGATGTCGAACAACGCCTACCTGCTGCGCTGCACGCAGACCGACGAGGGCCTGCTGATCGACGCGGCCAACGAGGCCGATCGGCTGCGCGAGCTGGTCACGTTCGAGGGCGAGCCGGTGTCGGCAATCCTGACCACCCACCGGCACGCCGACCATTGGCAAGCGCTGGCGGAGACCGCAGAGTTCGCCGGCGCCGCGGTGTACGCCGGGACCGACGACGCCGACGAACTGCCGGTCGCTGTCGATGAGCGGCTGCGGCACGGCGACGAGATCAGCGTCGGCGACGTGTCGCTGTCGATCATCGCCCTGCGCGGCCATACGCCCGGCTCGATCGCGGTGCTGTACCGCGATCCGGAGGGCATTTCGCATCTGTTCACCGGCGATTCGCTCTTTCCCGGCGGCGTCGGAAGGACGCTGAATCCGAAGGACTTCACGTCGTTGATCGACGACGTCGAGGAGCGGGTCTTCCACGTCCTGCCGGACGAGACCTGGTTCTACCCCGGCCACGGCAACGACTCGACCCTCGGCGCCGAGCGGCCGCATCTGAGCGAGTGGCGCGAGCGGGGCTGGTGACGCTCGCCGGAAGCAGATTCCGCTCAGGCGTCCTTGACACTATGGAGCCGTGACGAACGTGCAACTGCGGGCGCCGGCCCATCTGGTGAGTCGCAGAGCACGCGCGTACTGGACGGTGCGGGCCCTCGTCGGTTGGTTGGTCGTGGGAGGGATCGAGGCCGGGATCCTCTCCGCCGACATGCCGGCAGCCGCTCGGTTGACCGTCGCTGCCGTGACGCTTGCCATCGCGCTTGCCCACCTCGTGGTCATGCCGCAGTGGCGCTACCGCGTGCATCGCTGGGAGATCACTCACACCGCCGCCTATACGCAGTCCGGCTGGGTCGTCCAGGAGCGGCGGATCGCGCCGATCGGTCGCGTGCAGACTGTGGACACCGAGCGCGGGCCGTTCGAGCAGCTCTTCGGACTGGCCAACGTCACGATCACGACGGCAAGCGCGAAGGGACCGCTGAAGATCCACGCACTCGACCGCGCCGTCGCGGACAACACAGTCGCCTGGCTGACCGAACGCGCGCAGCTTGCAGCCGGGGACGGCACGTGACCGCGCCGCCACGTGGCGCGGCTCCCGATGAGGCGACATCCGCGTCGGAGGGGACGGCCTGGCACCGCCTGCATCCGCGCATGCTGCTGATCCACCCGATCATCGAGGTGGGCCGGGCGTTGCCCGCGCTCGTCGGCGTGTTCCTCGCCGGCCGCGCCCAAGGCAACAACTACTGGGCGTTGGGTGCCGCGGCGATCGTCGCCGTGCTCTCGATCTCGCGCTGGTTCACGACCCGCCTGCGCATCGACGCCGATTCGGTGCAGCTGCGGCACGGCCTCCTGCGCCGGCGGACCGTGACGACCGCCCGCGATCGCATCCGCACCGTCGACGTGACCGCGAACCCGCTGCACCGCATGCTCGGGCTCGCCCGGGTAGTGATCGGCACGGGCATGAACGACCGCCGTGGCGGGGGCCGTCTCGTGCTGGACGGGCTCACCTTGCCGACCGCCACGGCACTTCGCGACGATCTGCTGCACCAGCGTCCCGCGAACTTCGCCGCCGTCACCGGGCCGGCGGCTGCGCAGGCAACGGACGCGTCGGAGTTGGCTCGGCTGGATCGGCGGTGGATCCGGTTTGCCCCCTTCACCCTCTCCGGCGTCGTCACCGGACTGGTCGTCTGGGGCTTCTACTGGCGGGTGCAGGGCGAATCGGGCTTGAACTTTGCGCGGTCCGGGCCGCTGCGCGCGGTCACTCGCACCCTGCGCGCCATGCCGGTCGCGGCGGAGGTGCTCGTCGTCGTCGGCGCGCTGGTTGCGTTCGTCGCGATCACGTCGACGGCCGGGTACGTCCTCGCGTTCTGGAACTTCCGGCTACGCAGGACGGCCGGCGGGACGCTCGAGGTGACACGCGGCCTGCTCACGACACGCGCGACGAGCATCGAGCCGCGCCGGCTCGTCGGCGTCGCGCTCTCCGATCCGCTGCCCCTGCGGGTGGTCGGGGCCGCACGCACGACCGCGATCGCTACGGGCCTGCGGGTGGGCCGGGGCACGGAACGAGGCGGCGAGGTGCTGTTGCCGCCGGCGCCCCTGCGCGACGCTGAGCGCGTCGCAGCCATCGTCCTCGATGCCGGTGCCGCACTACAGAGCCCGTTGCAGGCGCGCGGCCCGGCCGCACGCCGCCGCCGGCTGCTGCGGGCGTGTGCCGCCGGTGCCCTGTTATGCGGACTTACCGCCTGGGCTTGGTCTGCGGGCGCGCCGCTATGGCTGTTCGTCGTCGGTGTCATTGCGCTCGCTGCGTCGATTCCGCTCGGCGTCGACCGCTACCGCAACCTGGGTCACCGCATGACCGGCGATGCCCTCGTGGTCGCGCACGGTTCACTTGTGCGGCGCAAGGCCGTGATCGAAGATGCGGCGGTCATCGGCTGGAACCTGCGCAGCAGCTTTTTCCAACAGCGCGCCGGACTTATGACCCTGACCGCGACAACCGCTGCAGGACGGCAGGGCTATGCGGTCATCGACGTCGACCGAGCCGAGGGGCTCGCCGTCGCCGACCACGTCACGCCTGGGCTGCTCGATCAGTTCCGGCCAGGGCAGCACACTATGGTCTGAGAGGTCCGGTCCGTCAACGCGCGAGGTGACCGATGAGCGTGGAGGTCCGACCAGCCACCACCCCTCCGCCACTCCCACCGGGCCTGCCACTCCCACCGGGCGAGCGTGGCTTGCCGTTCATCGGCAACAGCCTCAAATTCGCGAGCGGCAAGATGATGGCCTCCCACATCTGGCTCGACAAGTACGGGCCGGTGTCGTGGACGAAGGCGATGGGCAACACCTGGATCAACGTCGAAGGCCCGGACGCGTGTGGCGCCGTGCTCCAGGACCGCGACCGCGTCTACGACGCAAGCGGTTGGTCGGTCCTGATCGGTCCGTTCTTCCACCGTGGGCTGATGCTCCTCGACGGGCAGGAACACCATCGGCATCGGCGCATCATGCAGGAGGCCTTCACCGCTGACCGGCTCGCCGGCTACCTCGGCCCGGTCAACGACACCATCACTGAGGGCCTCACGGGCTGGCACAGCGGGACGGTGCGGTTCTACCCCGCCGTCAAGCAACTGACCCTCGACGTCGCCACTCGCACGTTCATGGCGGACACCATCGGCGCCGAGTCACAGCGCATCAACCGCGCCTTCTCCGACCTCGTCCGCGCCGCCACCGCCTTCGTCCGCGTGCCGGTGCCCGGGCTGCGGTGGTCACGCGCGGTCGCAGGTCGGAGGCTGCTGGAGTCCTACCTGCGGGCTCGGGTACCGGATCACCGGGCCGGCGACGGGAGCGACCTGTTCAGCGCGCTGTGCCATGCGCGATCGGAGGAAGGTGAGCGCTTCAGCGATGACGACGTCGTCAATCACATGATCTTCCTGCTGATGGCCGCGCACGACACGTCGACCAGCACGCTGACGACCATGGCGTATTACCTCGCGCGGCATCCCGAGTGGCAGGAACGCTGCCGCGAGGAGTCACGCGCTCTGGGCGCCGGACCGGTCGACTACCAGGAGCTGAGCCGCCTCGTCTCGCTCGATCTGGTGATGAAGGAGGCGATGCGGATCGTCTCGCCGGTGCCGGGTGTGGCCCGCCGCGCGAGTCGTGACACCGAACTGCTCGGTTACCGCATCCCGGCCGGCTCGTACATGGCTGTGCACCTGTGGGGCGTGCACCACATGCCGCAGCTGTGGCCCGACCCCGAACGCTTCGACCCCGGACGCTTCGCCGTGGACCGACGCGAGGACAAGGTGCACCGGTTCGCCTACCTTCCCTTCGGCAACGGAGTGCACAAATGCATCGGCATGTACTTCGGCGGCATGGAGGTCAAGGCGGCGATGCACCAGCTGCTGCAGCGCTACCGGCTCAGCGTCGACCCGGGTTACGAAATGCCGATCGACTGGGTGTCCCTGCCACGGCCGAAGGACGGCCTTCCCATCCATCTGAGCAAGCTGTAGGCAGGAGATCGGTGACTTCGAACAGACCCCTCGCCGGTAAGACGATCGTCATGTCCGGCGGCAGCCGTGGCATCGGCTTGTCCATCGCGGTCCGCGCGGCCCGTGACGGCGCGAACGTGGCACTCGTCGCGAAGACCGATCAACCGGACCCCCGACTGCCCGGCACGATCCACACTGCGGCCGAGGAGATCGAAGCCGCGGGCGGCACGGCGCTACCGATCGTCGGCGACGTGCGCGACGAGGAATCCGTCGCGAGCGCGGTCGCGCGGACGGTTGAGCGCTTCGGCGGAATCGACATCGTGGTGAACAACGCTTCGGCGATCAATCTCGCCAACGTCGGTGATCTGCCGGTCAAGCGCTACGACCTGATGCTCGACATCAACGCGCGAGGAACGTTCGTGCTGACCAGCCTCGCGCTGCCGCATCTGGCGAAGGCCGCCAACCCGCACGTACTGACGCTGTCGCCGCCGCTGGACATGGACCGCAAATGGCTAGCTGCGCACGCGCCGTACACGGTGAGCAAGTACGCGATGACGATGCTGACGCTAGGCGTCGCCGAGTCGCGGCGTGACGAGGGCATCGCCGCCAACTGCCTGTGGCCGCGCACGATCATCGCTACCGCGGCGGTGCAGAACCTGCTCGGCGGCGATGCAGCGATGGCGGTATCGCGCTCGCCCGAGATCGTCGCCGACGCCGCTTACGAGATCCTGATCAAGCCGGCGCGGGAGTGCACCGGGAACACGTTCATCGACGAGGACGTGCTCGCCGCAGCCGGGGCCGGCGACTTCTCGAAGTACCGGCTCGGCGCCGACGGCGACGACCAGTTGCAACCGGACATCTTCGTCTGATCGCAGGTCGTGCGGTCAGGACGCTCCGCGCAGACGGGCCGCGGTGATCGCACCGAGCACCGCGGCACCGGCGGCGAGGGGCACGGTCGCCGCCGGGCCGATGCCCTTCACCCGGCCCTCCTTGAGCGCGCCGGCGATCACGACGGTGTCGACCGCGTCACACACGGCACCGGCAAGAATCCACGGGGCCGCGGCGGCGCCGCTGCGCCGCGCGGCGAGCAGGCCACCCACTCCGATCGCGCCGTCCCTGGCGGCAGTCATCCGCGAGAGCCAGGAGATCCGGCGCGACGTAGCGCCGTCGGCGCCCAGGAACCGCACGCTGAGGACCGGGGCGGCCATGATGATCCCGGCGAAGACGGTCCGCCCGGCAGCCAGCTGCATCGCGCTTGCGCGGGGATCCGAGAGCCGGTCACGGAGCGCAGCTACCGGGTTCACAACGTCCCCTCTCGACGGCGATCGGCCTGGCACACCCCTGAGCTTGATGCGCTCATCTGCGTGACTGCCCGGACGATATGGGAATCATTGCTTAGAGTCACTCGTTGTTTCTGTAACACGTTATTTACATCTACACGTCCGGGAGGTGCCCACTATGGCAGATCGCACGCTACGGGGCAGTCGGCTGGGCGCGGTCAGCTACGAAACCGAGTACGGCGCCGAACCGGCGCCGCGCAACGTCGCCTCGTACCGCTGCGCGCGAGGCCACGAGTTCAGCGTCCCGTTTGCCGAGGAGGCGGAGCTTCCCACCACGTGGGAGTGCCGCCTGGACGGTACGGCTGCACAGCTCATCGACGGCCCGGAGCCGGAGGCGAAGAAGGTCAAGGCCCCGCGGACGCACTGGGACATGCTGATGGAGCGGCGCAGCATCGCCGATCTCGAAGAGGTCCTCGCCGAGCGCCTCGACGTGCTCCGCGCGCGACGAGGTAGCAAGTCCGCCTGATCCAATCCACCCGCACCACACCTCCACCACACGACGCCGTCCGGAGCCACTCCGGGCGGCGTTGTCGTCTCCGAGTGCAGGCAGGTCACCAGCGGCGATATCCACATGCCGGACTGGCGTCCACGGCGCAGCGCTGCCCCTTCGAGCGCAGGCAGGTCACACCGACCAGGGGTAGGTCTCGGCCTCCGTCGGCCAGTCGAGCGGTTCCGGTTGCAGCGCCCGTAACGCGCGGGTGTCGTCGAAGAACAGCAGAGCGTCATACCGGCGCCCCATCAGGGTCGGTACCCAGTTGCCGCGTCGCTCCGCAGCCGGGCGATAGACCACGCCGATCGCTCGGTGCTCCCGAACGGCAGACAGCCACGGCCCGTCCCGCTCGTCGGTGAAGACCATCAGCGAAGGTTCACCGACAGCCTCGTGCAGCATGGCCTCGTGACTGCCGGCGTAGGAGGACGGGACGGTCATGATCCGGCCTGGT
>DATFTS010000096.1:0-2065 GCA_035261645.1 Jatrophihabitans sp.
GAACGCCGCTTCGACATCGCGGCGATCACCGACCGGTTCGAGGACGTGTTGCGCGCGGCCGCGGGTCGCCTGCGCAGTGACCTGCCAGCCGTTGGTACGAACGCCGAGGAGTGTGCCGCGTGACGCAACTGGCGCCGCGCGTGGCAGACGGCATTGTGGTCTCCCCGCCCCTGGTTACATCGGCGACCGCGCACACGGTGGCGGCGGACGCTCTCTCGACGCGAACCACCGCTCACTGGGCGCGCGTGCTGGTGCGCCGCCTGGTGATTGCTGACGCCGCCTGTGCCGTCGCCGCCGTCGCCGTGGGCGTCGCGGTGCGTGCGGGCTCCGATGACATCCGCGTCTACCTTGCCAACGGTTTCGTCGTTGCAGTGGCGTGGCTGATCAGCCTTGCGCTGCAAGGCAGTTACGAGATCCGCCGCATCGCCACTGGCACGCGCGAGTACCAGAAGGTCGTGCACGCGGGCGCCGCGCTCGCCGGCAGCATCGCGGTCGTCTGCTACCTGGTGAACCTGCTCGTCGGACGGACGTTCGTCGCGATCGTGATTCCCAGTGGCGTCGCGTTGATGGTTGGGACGCGCTTCCTACTGCGCCGGTCGGTGTACCGGCACCGCCGCCGTGGCATGTGGTCGAGCGCGATCCTGGCGGTGGGCACAACCGAGTCGGTGCAGCACCTTGCCGACATCGCGCGCCGCACTCCGGAGGCCGGGCTGGTGGTCGTCGGCGCCTGCGTCGAGGACGCCGCCGAGGGGGACGAGATCGCGCCTGGGGTCCCAGTCGTCGGTGGCGTCGCGTCGGCAGCGCAGATGGCCGAGGAACTCGACGTCGACGTGGTGGCAGTTGCCGGTAGCGGCATGGGGCCGCGCCGGATCCGCGAGCTGGGCTGGGCGCTCGAGGGCACCAGACGCAACATGGTGATGGCTCCCGGCCTGACCGAGGTGGCCGGCCCACGCGTGCACGTCAGCCCGGTCGACGGCCTGCCGCTGATGTGGGTGGACCAGCCGCAGTTCAGCGGAACCCGGCGCGTCGTGAAGCGCGTGGTCGACATCCTGGTGTCGGGCGCAGCGCTGATCGCGTCGGCTCCGGTGCTGCTGCTGATCGCGCTGGCCGTCCGACTTACCAGCCGCGGCCCGGTGATCTATCGCAGCACGCGTCTCGGCCAGGGCAGCCGCGAGATCACCGTGCTCAAGTTCCGCACCATGGTGCGCGACGCCGACAAGATCCGCGCCGAACTGCTCGAGTTCAACGAGTGCGACGACGGCGTGCTGTTCAAGATGCGCCGCGACCCGCGCGTCACGCGTGTGGGGCGGTTCTTGCGCCGGCTGTCGCTCGACGAGCTGCCCCAGCTGGTGAACGTCATCACCGGTTCGATGTCCCTCGTCGGCCCGCGGCCGCCGTTGCCGGAGGAGGTCGAGCGTTACCAGGGCGACGTGCGCCGGCGGCTGCTCGTCAAGCCCGGCCTCACCGGCCTCTGGCAGGTGAGTGGACGCTCCGACCTGCCGTGGGAGGAGTCGGTCCGGCTGGACCTCTACTACGTGGAGAACTGGTCGCTGGGGTTCGACTTCGCCATCATCGCCCGTACGGTCTCCGCGGTGCTACGGCGTCGCGGGGCCTACTGAGCCAAGGACGAAGCCGTGGGTGAGCATCGCGTCGACCAACTGGCCACACGCAAGCAGCCGGTTCCTGGACCTCTTCCCGCCATACCGATCGACATCGCGGAAGCACGTCCACCCTCGCACCGGCGGTTGAGTGAGCACCGCCGCCGCTTCACGCGTCGGCTCACCCGGGCACTGAACACCAGGCGTGGCCGCTGGCTGCTGATCGCGCTGGCGTGCGCGGCCGTGCTGCTGATCGGGCTGCTCGCGCAAGGCTTCCTCTCCTCGCCGGCCCCCTCCGTCGGAGCGCCTGACGCGGCCGGTGGGACAAGCGCGCTGCCGAGCACGGTGTCGACCAGCCCGTCGCCGGTGAAGTCGAAGAAGAGCAGTTCGCAGTTGGTGCAGGACCCGGTTGCCGCACTGCGCGCACGGTTTCCCGACAACCCGTTGAACCACCTCGACACGCACGC
>DATFTS010000097.1:0-1906 GCA_035261645.1 Jatrophihabitans sp.
CACCGACGTGCTCCCGAGCTTCAAGAAGTTCGAGTCGTTCCAGGACGGCGGCAATGATTACCGGGGCGGCGACGGGCCGATCAAGGTCATCAGGGCGCGCGAGCTGACGCCTGCTTCAGAGTGCTTCATGGATGCGCTCAGCGAGACGGCCGCCGTCAAGAAGAACGAGGACTACAACGCTGCCGAGCAGGAAGGCGTCTCGATCTTCCAGCAGAGCAACTCGACCGGCCTGCGGTACAGCGCCGCGGTCGGCTACCTGGACGATCGGCCGGCCAACCTGACGGTGCTGCCGAAGACGCACGTCGCCCGCGTCGTGGTGCGCAACGGCCGCGCCACCGGAGTGGAGATACTCACGAAAGCCGGGCGCGAGGTTATCCGCGCCGACCGTGAGGTGGTGGTCAGCGGCGGTGTCTACGGCTCGCCACACGTGCTGATGCTCTCCGGCATCGGGCCGGCCGACCACCTGCGCGCATACGGGATCGAGGCGCAAGCAGATCTGCCGGTCGGTGACAACCTGCACGACCACCTGTTCGTGCCGATGTCCTTTGCGATGCCCACCGCAATGCGCAGGCCGTCGCCGCTCTACTTCGGCCGCGCCTTCGTGCGCGAGAGCTTCCGCAGCGACAGCACTTGGTTGGCGCGCAGCGTTTTCGAGGTGGTGGCGTTCGTCCGGACCCAGCACGCCGCCGAGATCCCCGACCTGCAGCTGCACGTGCTGCCATGGAGTTATCCGTCGCCGAACCAGGATGCTCCCGTCAGGCACAAGCCGGATCCGCGGCAAGCGCTAACGATCATGTCGACGCTGATCTACCCGAAGAGCCGCGGCACCTTCCGGCTGACCTCTGCCGACCCCACTGCGCCGCCTGCGATCGACCCCAACTACCTCGACGAGCAAGCCGACGTGGACGTGCTGGTCAGTGGCATGGAGCTGATCCGCGAGACGATGGCGAACAAGTCGATCTGTGACGGGGTCCAGGTGGAGATTGCCCCCGGCCCACGGTTCGCGAATCGCGCGGACCTCGCCAAGGAGGTGCTCAACCGCGCAACGACCGTGTACCACCCGGTAGGGACGTGTCGAATGGGTGTGGACGAGCGTGCGGTCGTCGACCCGCAGCTGCGGGTGCGCGGCGTCGAGGGGCTGCGTGTGGCCGATGCCTCGATCATGCCGAGCATCGTCGGAGGCAACACGAACGCGGCCTCCATGATGATCGGCGAGCACGCCGCGGCGACCATGCTCGCCGGCTGAACCGTCGCTCGGCGATCGCCCAGGTCGCCGCAGATGAAGTGCGCTAGATCGCGACCGCGTCGTCCAATAGCGCGATGAGGCCGTCGAGGTCGTCCGGAACCTCTGGCTGGCCGACGCCAGGCGGCAACAGCGACGCCGGCTCCACGCGATCGGGTCGCCTGCCGAGGCCGACACTGCTACCTCTGGCGTCCGCGGCGGATGCGCAGACGAAGGCTGCGCGTGGCGCTCGCTGAGCAAGCAGCGCCGCCGCCAGGTCGAGGGCGAGCGGCACGGTCCGGGCCTGGGCCGCCTGCCGGGCGAGGTGCAGAACCTCACGCAACTGCGCGAGCGCCTCGTCCCCGACCCCCCGCGCCGCCGCGCATCGAGCGAGCAGGAACGTCATCGCCGTGACACAGCGATGATCACCCAGCCGATCGAACGCGTCGAGGCAACGGGCCGCCGCATGGGCCGCGTCCGCAGGGTGACCACGGCGCAACAGCAACTCGGCGAGTATCGAATCCGCATGTGCCTGCTCGTGGCCGCTGCCGATCCGGGCGGCGAGCTCACTCGCCCGTTCCGCGTGCGGCTGCGCGGCGCCAGCATCATCGAGCTCACGCAAATAGCGGTCGGCCATGATGTAGTGCACGTTGGCGACACCGTAGACGTCGCCGAGGCTTGTCA
>DATFTS010000098.1:0-2681 GCA_035261645.1 Jatrophihabitans sp.
CCGAGCGCCGCGTCGTCCGCAAGCACGCGTTCAAGAACGCGCTGATTCCGGTCATCACCGTCATGGGATTGCAAGTGGCTACGCTGCTGGGTGGCGCTGTGCTGACCGAGGAGACGTTCGAGTGGCAGGGCATCGGTTTCAAGCTCGCGTACTACTTGCAGCGCAAGGATTACATCGCCGTGCAGGGCATCGTCACGGCGATAGCGGTGATCGTCGCAATCATCAGCTTCGTGATCGACGTTGTGGCGGCGGTCATTGACCCGCGGGTGAGGTACTGACGTGAGCAAGCGCAGTGAGGGCACGCGATGAGCATCAATCTCCCCGAGCTCGAGGGCACTGAGGTTGCCGTCGCGCTGCCGACCGCCCGCAAACACAGCCGCATCCCAGGGCTGGACGCGGTGCGCGCGACGGCCGGCTTCCAGCGCGGCATGCTGATCGCCGGAACGGTGATCGTCCTGTTCTTCGCCGTCATTGCGATCTTCGCGCCGTGGATCGCGCCGTACGGTTTCAATGACGACCGCAAGGGGACGAAGGTGTTCGGCCGGCTCATCGGGCCGTCCGCGCAACACTGGTTCGGCACGACGTCCGGCGGCGAGGACGTGCTGTCGCGCGTTGTGTTCGGCGCACAGACCGCACTCGAAGTGATCGTCCTTGCGGTTGCGATCTCGGTCGTCGTCGGCGTGCCACTCGGCCTGATGTCCGGCTATCTGGGTGGCTGGCTCGACCGCGTGCTGGTGCTCGTCACCGACGCGCTGTTCGCCTTCCCGTCTCTATTGTTGGCGATCATCGTCAACATCGCTATCGCGGGCGGAACGAGCAGCAAACTGGGCGGCATCCTGGCTGCGGCCATTTCGATCACGGTCGTGTACGTGCCGCAGTACTTCCGGGTTGTGCGAAATGCGACGGTGGCCGCTCGTGAGGAGCCCTACGTCGAGGCGGCCCGCGCGATCGGTGCACCCGCGCGTGTGGTGATGACTCGCTACATATTCGGCAACGTCGTGCAGACCGTTCCGGTGATCGCGACGCTGAACGCGGGTGACGCCATCCTGACACTCGCCGGGCTTGGCTTCCTCGGTTACGGCATCGAACCGTCCGCCGGTGCGGAGTGGGGCCACGACCTCAGCCAGGCTGTATCCGACACCGCGGCCGGTATCTGGTGGACCGGCCTGTACCCGGGCGTGGCTATCGTCCTCGTGGTGGTGGGCGTGACACTCGTCGGCGAGAGCCTGAACGATGTGCTGAACCCGCTGTTGCGGACGGCGAAGGTGCGCAACGTGAAGCTGCCGTCGCGGAAGGCTGCGTCGTGACCGAGCCGGTGCTCTCCGTCGAGGACATGCGCGTCTGGTACTCGGGTCCGGCCGATCCGGTGCGTGCTGTCGACGGCGTCACGTTCTCACTGCGTCCGGGCGAGGTGCTCGGGCTCGTCGGCGAATCCGGCTGTGGCAAGTCGACGCTCGGCCGCGGCCTGATGGGCCTGGTGCCACGCGGTGCGGCCGTGGACGGCACGGTGCACTTCGACGGTCAGGACCTGCTCGCGTTGCCGAAGAAGCAGCGGGAACGGCTCCGCGGCGCCGGCATGGGCTTGATCTTCCAGGAGCCGATGACCCGGCTCGATCCACTGATGCGGATCAGCGAGCACTTCGACGAGGCGTTGAAGGCACACGAGAAGCACCTGTCGAAGAAGGAGCGGCAGAAGCGCGCGTTGGAGGCGTTGCGTGCGATCGGCATTCCTCCGACCCGCTTCCGCAACTACCCGCACGAGTTCTCCGGTGGTATGCGGCAGCGGATCATGATCGCGCTGGCGCTCGCCCTGCGTCCGAAGTTCATCGTGGCTGACGAGCCGACCACCGCCCTGGACGTGCTGGTCGAGGCGCAGATCCTGCGCATCCTCGCCGACATCCGTGAGCGGTTCTCACCGGCGATCCTGCTGATCACGCACAACCTGGGCATCGTCGCCGAGGCATGCGACCGCGTCGCGGTGATGTACGCCGGCCGCATCGTCGAGCAGGGGCCGGTGGCGAAGATCTTCGCGGCCCCGTCCCATCCGTACACGCAGGCGTTGCTGCGCTCGACGATCTCCTTGCGCACGCGTGAGTTGAACTCGATCCCTGGCGCGCCCCCCGACCTCGTGGCGCCGCCGTCCGGCTGTCGGTTCCATCCGCGCTGCCCCCATGCGATGAACGTCTGCGTGCGGACCCAGCCGCCGTCCTTCGGCCCGCAGCACACCGAGTGCTGGCTGCTCGACGAGTCGTTGTCGAGCGAGGAGCGCGCGCCGATCCAGCGACTGGAGGTGGCCGTTGCAGACGAAGCCTGAGACGGCGGTTGCGCCGCTCATCGAGATCTCTGATCTGCAGGTGCACTTCGCACTTCGAACGAACGCGGTCGCGCGACTGGTCGGCCGGTCGTCCGGGACGGTGCGTGCCGTCGACGGCGTGAACCTGTCGCTCGCGCCGGGCGAGGTGCTTGGGCTCGTCGGCGAATCCGGGTCGGGCAAGTCGACGCTGGGACGCGCGCTGCTCGGCCTGGTGCAGGCGACTGGTGGCAGCATCCGCTATGGCGGGCAGGAGCTGACCGGCTTGCCGGAGTCGCGACTGCGCCCCCTGCGCAAGGACCTGCAAATGGTCTTCCAGGATCCGCACGCGTCGCTGAATCCATCCATGACGGTGGGCCGTTCGGTGGGT
>DATFTS010000099.1:0-3865 GCA_035261645.1 Jatrophihabitans sp.
TACTCGCCGAGCTGCGTGAAACGCGCGTGCTCTATCCCGCCGCGATGCGCCACGAGCATGCGCACGCCGTCGCGCACGGTCGGCGGTGCGCTGGCCTCTATGTCGGCGGGAAGGGTGAAGAGCTTCATCGAGCCACCTCGGTAGCGGCGAACTCGGCTGCGCGGTAGCGGCCAGACGGCGGGCGCAACTCGACCAGCCGCAACAGGGCCGGCACCACCGTCTCCGGCAGCGGCCGATCGCTGATGTCCTCGCCAGGGAACGCGGCCTGATGCATGTCGGTGCGCAGGTCACCCGGATCGACGGCGTAGCAGCGGATCTCGGCCTCCTCGGCCGCGAGCACGGCGCTCACCTGGTCGAGCGCTGCCTTCGCGGAGCCGTACCCGCCCCACCCCGGGTAGGCCTCGACCGCCGCATCCGAGCTGATGTTGATAACGGCGCCACCGGCTGCCCGAAGCTGCGGTAGCAGTAGTTGGGTCAGCGCCAGTGGCGCGAACACGTTCGTCTCGTAGACCGTGCGCAACGCGTCGAGCGGATAGCTCGCGAGCGGAGGGAGCGGACTCGAGCCTAGCTCGCTTGCGTTGTTGACGAGCAGGTCGAGTCGCTCACCGACTGCTGCGCGCAGTTGCTCGCGATGCGCAGCGTCTTTCACGTCGCCGCGTACGGCGACTGTGGACGGGAGCTGTGCAGCGGCTGCGCTCAGCGCGGTGGAGTTGCGGGCATCGATGATCAACCGCCAGCCATCAGCAGCCAGTCCGCGCGCAAGGGCCAGACCCAAGCCCTTGGACGCTCCGGTGATCAGGGCGCTCGGTTGCAAGTTACGCGTCATAGGGACCATGCTTGTAGTTGAAGTCAACTTTAAGTCAAGGTCAGGAGACGGCGAGTTGCGCACGACAGACCTGCTCACTGTCAGCCAAGTGGCTGAGCGCAGCGGTTTCGCGCCGTCAGCCCTGCGGTTCTACGAACGCAACGGCTTGCTGCACGCGACCCGGACCGCCGGCAACCAGCGCCGGTACGAGCGCAGCGTGCTCCGCCGGCTGGCCTTCATCCGAGCCGCGCGCAACGTGGGGCTGACCCTGGACGAGGTCGCCGCCGCTCTCGCCACGCTGCCTGACGGCCGCACGCCTACCCGCGCCGACTGGGCCCGGCTCTCGCGCGGTTGGCAGCAGCGCCTCGACGACCAGATCGCCGCGCTGGCGAAGCTTCGCGACGGCCTCGACTCGTGCATCGGCTGCGGCTGCCTGTCCCTGAAGACGTGCGCGATCCAGAACCCGGGCGACGTTGTCAGCGCGCGCGGTGCCGGTGCGGCGTACCTGCCGGCGCCGCTGCGCAGCCGCGCCGGCTGACCTCAGCCGGCGAGCCCGTCGATCACCTCCGCGCCTGGGAGGTCGGCCAGCGTGGACGACGGCAGGGCAAGCTTCGAGCGCCGCAGGCCGCTGCCGATCACCACGACGTCGCGATCAAGCACCGCGGCGTCCACGAAGATCGGCCACGTCGCCGGCAGTCCGATGGGAGTGATGCCGCCGAACTCCATCCCGGTCAGCGTGACCGCCTCATCCATTGGTGCGAACGATGCTTTGCGCGCGTCCAAGCGCTTGCGGACGGTGCCGTTGACGTCCGCGCGCGTGGTCGCCAGCACCACGCAGGCGGCGTACCGCGTCACGTCCCCACGGCGGCCGGCGATCACCACGCAGTTCGCGGAGTCCTCCATCTTGACGTCGTACGCCGCGCAGAACGCCGCCGTGTCGGCGAGGTCGGGGTCGATCGGCGCGACAAGAACGTCATCGCGCCCCCACGCCAAAAGCGCGTCCGCGACCGGGCCGGCCACCAAGTGGTCCGCGGCGGGGCGCCAGTCGAGCGTTCCAGGTCCAGTCACGAGAACGACCGTAGTGTGGGCGTCGTGGACACCGACGAAGTGGTCGAGCAGATCCTGCGCAAGTACGACACGATCACCGTCGTGGGCGCCAGCAACGCCGAGCACAAAGCCGCGCACTACGTACCCGTGCACATGCAGGCGCACGGCTGGCGCATCGTGCCGGTGAACCCGCGCGGCGGCACGATCGTCGGCGAGCCCGCCTTCGAGCGGCTGGCCGACGTCCCCGAGCCGGGGTTCGTGGACGTCTTCCGCCCGTCCGAGCAGGCGCCCGACATCGCCAGGCAGGCCGTCGCGGCCGGCGCGACCGCTTTGTGGCTGCAGTTGCACATCGTGTCTGAGGAGGCGCGCCGCATCGCCGAGGACGCCGGTCTGCTGTACGTGCAGGATCGGTGCTTGATCATCGAACAGCGTCGGCTCCGGCTCAACGCGCCGGCCGCCTGAAGGGAGACAGCGTGGACATCGCGTCAGCTCAGGAGTTCATTTCGAAGAACCATCGGGCGGTGCTCGCGACGTTCCGCAAGGACGGACGGCCGGCGTTGTCGCCTGTCACCGTGGTCGTCGACGACGAGGGCCGGGTGCTGGTAAGCACCCGTGAGACGGCCATGAAGGTAAAGCACCTGCGCCGCGATCCACGTGTTGCGGCCTGCGTCATGAACGAGCAGTTCTACGGAGGCTGGGTCCAGGTCGAAGGCACCGCAGAGATCATCGACCTGCCGGAAGCGATGGACCTGCTGATCGACTACTACCGACGTGCCTCCGGCGAACACCCCGATTGGGACGACTACCGGGCTGCGATGGAACGCGACCAGCGGGTGATCGTGCGCTTCGCCATCGAGCGCGCCGGGCCGAACGTCGAGGGCTGAGCGCCGGGTCAGCGCACGCGGAACGAACCCGACTCGCCGCCGCCGTCAGACCACGAGATCGCGACGTCGTGCACCGAGCCCGGTGTCGCGGACGAGCGAAGTGCGTCGAGCAGGTCTTCGCAGGCATCGCGCGGACCTTCCGCGATGACCTCGACGGTGCCGTCGGGGAGGTTTGCCGCCGATCCGGCCAACCCGAGCGACTGCGCCTCCTGGCGCACCCAGTACCGGAACCCGACGCCTTGAACCTCTCCGCTCACCACTGCCGTCAGTCGCGTCACGCACCTATCAAACCCTGCGCCGCGTTAGCCGCCCGCGAACGGCGGCAGCACGTCAACCTCGGCGCCGTCGTACAGCGCGGTCTCCTCCCCCGCACGCTGCCCGTCCACCAGGAAGGACGACACCGCAGCGACCCGGGCGAGCTCGGGTCTCGCCGCGAGCAGGCCACGCAGCTCTGCGACGGTTGCCGCGCTCAGCGTCTCACTCTCGCAGCCGGCGGCCCGTTGCGCGCCGGCCCAATAGCGGACGGTCACTGACGCGGGCACGGCCTCAGCTTATGGGGCCGGATAGGCGCGTACGTCGGTCGCCTTCGCCGAAAGCCACACGCTGTCCCCCGGAGCCAGGCTGAGCTCGGCGACGGCCGCTGCCGTGACATCGACCGTCGCATGCAAGGTGCCGGTGGTGTCGACCCGCACGCGATCTCCGAGCGGTGCGAGGGACGTGACGGTGGCCGGCCACACGTTGCGGGCACTCGACCCGTGCGGCGCCTCGGTGTGCAACGTGATCGCCGACGGACGGACCGCCGCAAGCACTCGGCCGGCCGGAGCGTCGGCCGCGACGATCGTGCCGCCGCCGTCGACCTGCACGACGTCACCCGACGCCGCGCCGACGAACAGGTTCATGCCGACGAGCCGTGCCACATACGGCGTGCGCGGCGTGGCAGTGATCTCCGCGGGCGTCCCTGCCTGCACCACCCGGCCGTGCTCGAGGACAACGATGCGTTGCGCGAGCAGCAGCGCCTCGATCGGATCGTGGGTCACCAGGACGGCCGGACCTTCGAACGCACGCAGGTGTTCGCGCAGCTCGCCCTGCACCGCCGCCCGGGTCTGCACGTCGAGCGCGGCCAACGGCT
>DATFTS010000100.1:0-10609 GCA_035261645.1 Jatrophihabitans sp.
GTGCAGATCCGCGTCGCCGACGCGGACAGCACCCGCGCGGTGCGCCGCGCGGTGCTTCGGCCGACCTGGCCACCCGATTCACCGATGCACGGCGACGAGAACGCGGACGCCGTGCTCTTGGCCGCGGTCGAGGACGGCACGGTGATCGGGACGGTGCTGATCCTGCCGCGGCCGTACCCGCATCGGCCCGAGCTCGACGGCGCGTGGCAGCTGCGCGGCATGGCCACCATCCCCGCTCGGCAGGGCACCGGCATCGGCAGCCGGCTCGTCTGCGCCGCGATCGACGAGGCTCGACGGCGCGGCGGGCGGCTGCTCTGGTGCGATGCGCGCACCAGTGCCGTGGGCTTCTACCGAAAGAACGGCTTCGTCACCGAGGGCCCGGAGTTCCTGCACGACGAGAGCGCGATCCCGCACTACCGGATGTGGCGCGAGATCTGAGCGAAATCGTCGGAACCTTCTGGCACGCTCGTCTCGTCCCATGAAGTGAAGGCCGGACGACAGGAGCGCGGTGCGCGACGAGGAGGGTTTCCGCTCGTTCGTCGAGGCGAACGGCGCGACGCTGCTGCATGCCGCGCGCCTGCTGACCGGCGACCATCACCGTGGCGAGGATCTTGTGCAGACGGCGCTCATCAAGCTTTATCAGAAGTGGGGACGGATCGAAGCCCCGCTACCGTACGCACGCCGCGCCCTCGTCAACGCGCACATCGACCAGACCAGGCGCAGGTGGTGGGGCGAGCGGCCGACCGAGACCCTGCCCGAGCAGGCCGACCTCGACTCCGGCAGTGCGACAGCCGGCTCCGATTCACGCGATGAACTGCGCCGCATACTGGCCGGGCTGGCCCCGCGCGAGCGCGCCGTGATCGTGTTGCGGTACTACTGCGACCTGTCCGAGCAGGAGACCTCGGCCACCCTCGGCATGCCGGTCGGCACCGTCAAGAGCACCTGCTCACGCGCACTGGCGCGGCTGCGCGTTGAAGTCACGAGCGGAGCAAGCTGATGAGTCCCTCTGAGTTCGACCTGCGCGCCGCCCTGCACGACGACGACGGCAACGGCGCGCTGGACGTCGACCAACTGATCTTCGCTGCGCGGGCGCACCGGTCGCAGCGCCGGACGCGCATCCTCTCGACAGCGGCAGTCGTCGTCGCAGTGGCCGCTCTCGGCGTCGGTGGCGGCCTGCTCGCCGGGCAGGGCAACTCGCCAGGCCCAACGAGCGGCGCCGCCCAGGCGAACAGGGACAACGCGGCGGCCAGCAACGGCAAAGCAGCAGGTGGCAGTGGCACGGGCTTCGGTTCAGCCGGCAGTGCTAGCCGGCAAGCGCCCGCCGGCGCGAGCCTCTCCGGAAACGCCGGCTGTCCGACGACGTTGCGTAGCCCCGCCCAAGCGAGCGCCGCGTCCGGCCCGCTGTTCAGCGAGCCGGTGCAGTCAGTCGTCGTGTGTGCCTACAACGCCATCCTCGCCCCGCGCGCCACGTCACAGACCCCGCGCGGGCATACCGTGCTGCGCGGCGCGCAGGCGACGCAGCTCGTCAACAGCCTGGAGAACGCACCCACCCGCAGACCGCAGACCATGTGTCCGGACATGATCCGGGCCGACGCGTCCCGGTTCGCGTTCATCGGCCTCGGCGCCAATGGGACGCACGCCGGCACCGTCACCACCACGGCGGTCAACGCCGGCTGCGGTGCGCAGATCACCAACGGCACGGTGACGCGCTACGCGTGGACGCCACCGTCGAGCCTGCAACCGACGCTCGCCCGACTCGCACCGGGCACTCCAGCCGCCGGCACCGTGCCGATCCCGTCGCGGACCAAGTAGCCGGCGTCAGAAGCCGCGCAGCCGGCGCGGGCCGGTGTCCGCCCGCGCAATCGGGGGCGCGATCCGCGCCGTCACGGCGCTGACATGCGCGCCGATCGGGGTGGCGAGCACCGTCAAGCGGCACTCGGCGATCTCCGGCAACGCGTCGCCCAGCGCAGACAGCCGCACCGCAAGATCGGCGAGTGCTGCGGTGTCGCACGGCTCGCTGCCCTGATAGCCGGTGAGCAGCGGCGCGGCTCGCGGGGTGAAGATCAGTTCCTCGGCGTCCTGCGTCGTCAGTGGCGCTGCGGCATACGCGGTGTCGCCGAGCAGTTCGGTCGCCACGCCACCGACCCCAAAGGACACCAGCGCGCCGAACGAAGGATCGTCCACGACCGCCAGTTCGACCTCCACCGTCTGCGCCGGCCGCTCGTGCGACTGCACGATGCCGATGCCGCCCACAAGGCGCACCGCCTCGTCCGGCTCGAGTTCGCGTCCCTCGGGCGACCCGGTGAGCAACCCGTGCACGAGTTCGCGCGCCGCGTCCAGATCGACGTCCGGCAACTCCGGCACCACCCACAAAGGCGTCGAACGCCATGCGGAGTAGCGCACGGCACGGGCCAACGCGCGCACCGCGCGCTCCGGCGACGGATACGACGGCACCGAACCACGCGCTGGTGCCGGGGCCTCGCCGGCCGAGAGTGCCTCGGGTACCCCCTCGAAGCCGAGGAAGGTGGAGAGCACCGGTTTCTCGCTTACCGCCGCGACTGCGCGCACCGCTCGCGCCACCTCGTCACCGGCACCGCGCTGTAACGGTGGGACGAACACGACCGTCACCGCATCGACGTCCGGATCATCGACGGCGCTGCGTAAGGCCGTCTCGAACGCCTCGCCGCCGGCCTCGACGCCGATGTCGTCGAGCCGGGTCAGTCGCAGCCCCTCGGCCGCGCACGCGTTGGCGACGAGCGTCCCGATCGCCGTGGAGTTGCCCACCACGGCGACGCGGTCTCCCGCCGGCAGCGGCTGGGTGGCGAGCAGCAGCGCCACGTCGAACATCCCGCTGACGGTCTCGACCCGGATCACGCCGGACGCCTCGAACAGCGCGCGCACGGTGACTTCGGGCAGTTCGACCGAGGTCTGCTGCAGCCCGTGGACGATCCCGGCACTGACGCCGCTCTTCACGGCGATGATCGGCTTACGCCTGCCCAGCCGCCGGCTCAACCGGGCGAACTTGCGCGGGTTGCCGAAGCTCTCGAGGTACATCAGGACGACGTCGGTGTTGTCGTCGGTCTCCCAGAACTGCAGCAGGTCGTTGCCGGAGACGTCGGCCCGGTTCCCGGCCGAGACGAAGGTCGACACGCCCAACCCGCGGCGCGCCGCCTCACCGAGGATCGTCACGCCGAGCGCGCCGGACTGGGAGAAGAACCCGACCCGCCCCGGCAGCGGCGAGAGCGGGGCGAGCGAGGCGTTGAGCCGCACATCCGGCTCGGTGTTCACGATCCCGAGGCAGTTCGGCCCGACCACCCGCATGCCGTACGCGTGGGCTGCGGCCACGAGCTGCCGTTGCGCGGCCCGTCCCGCCCCACGTTCGTCGTCGGTGCCGCGCTCACCGAAGCCACCGGAGATCACGACAAGCCCGCGCACGCCACGCCCGGCGCAGTCCTCCACCACCGCCGGCACCGCGGCCGCAGGCACCGCGATCACCGCAAGATCCACGTCGTCCGGCACGTCGCGGACGGTCGGGTAGGCACGCACTCCGGCCACGTGCCGCGCCTCCGGATTGATCGGGAAGAGCGACCCGTTGAAACCGGTGCGCAGCAGGTTCACGAACACCGCGTTACCGATCTTGCCCTCGTCGTTGCTGGCGCCGACGACCGCGACCGACTGCGGCCGCAGCAAGCGGGCGATCGAGCGAGCCTCGGCGTGCTGCTCGCGCTCGCGCATCACGGCCTCGGTCAACGCGGTCTCGTCGACGGCGAACTCGAGGTTCACCTCGCCGTACTCGACGTGCCGGCTCATCTCGTACCCGGCGTCGCGGAACACCCGGATCATGCCGACGTTCTCGGCGAGCACCACCGCCATAAAGCGCCGGATGCCGACCTCACGAGCGGCCGCCGCGAGATGTTCGAGCAGCACCGAGCCGATGCCGCGCCCCTGGTGCGCGTCGGCCACCACGAAGGCGACCTCGGCCTCGTCACTGTCGGCCTGCCGTTCGAACCGGCCCACCGCGATGATCTCGCCGGCCAGCTCCGCGATCAGCGCCACGCGACCGCGGTGGTCCACGTGCGTGAAGCGGTAAAGGTCGCGGTCGGGGATGCGCGGGTAGGCGGAGAAGTAGCGCAGGTACCGTGTGCGAGCCGACAGCCCGGCGTGGAACTCGACCAGCGCGTCCGCGTCGCTCGGCCGGATCGGACGCAGGTGCACCGTGCCACCGTCGGCCACTACGACGTCCGCCTCCCAGTGCGCCGGGGGGACCGGCTCGGCGGCATCCGGCTCGGCGTCGCTGCGCAGGTCAGTCACGGGGATCGTCCGGGTCGAGACCGAGCAGCGGGTACACCGCCCGCCGGGTTGCGCCGATGGCGCCGTCGAGCCAGCCCTCGCCGCCGGGCATCCAGGGCGCGACCTCCGGCACCCGCCGCTCGCCCATCGTCGCGGGCAGTTCCGAGCGCACGCCACGCTCGCGCAGGTGCGCCGTCCACGCCTGCGGGATTGCCGTGTCCGGCGCGACGGGACGGCCGGTGGCTTCGGCCAGCAGGTGCGTCCAGGTGCGTGGCACGCAGCGGATGAGCCCGTACCCGCCACCACCGAAGGCCAACCACTTGCCGCCGGCGACATCGTGGGCGAGCCGGTGCAGTTCGGCGATCGCGGCCCGCTGGCCGTCGACGGTGAGCTCCAGGTTGGCGAGCGGGTCCTCGTGGTGGGTGTCGCACCCGCACTGCGTCACCAGCACCTCCGGCCGGAACGCGCGCACCGCGCCAGGGACGACGGCACGGAAGGCGCGCAGCCAGCCGACGTCGTCGGTGCCGGGCGGCAGCGCCACGTTCACCGACGTGCCGGCCGCGGCGCCCGCCCCCACCTCGCTGGGCATGCCGGTGCCGGGGAACAGCGTGCGCGGATCCTGGTGCAGGCTGATCGTCAGCACCCGCGGATCGTCGTAGAAGGCGGTCTGCACGCCGTCGCCGTGGTGCACGTCGATGTCGACATACGCCACCCGCTGCACGCCCTGCGCCAGCAAGGTGCGGATGCCCAGCACCACGTCGTTGAAGATGCAGAACCCGGACGCGTACCCGCGCATCGCGTGGTGCAGTCCGCCCGCGATGTTCACCGCGTGCTGCACCTCGCCCGACCACAGTCGCTGCGCCGCCTGCGCCGACCCGCCGGCCACCAGCGCGGACGCGTCGTACATGCCGGGGAACACCGGGTCGTCAGTGGTGCCGAGGCCGAAGCCGGCGAAGGTGGGGTCGGCGCTCGCCTCGCGTACCGCGTCGAGGTAGGCCTTGTCATGGACGGTCAACAGCTGCGCTTCGTCGGCCGGCTGCGGCGCGACGACCTTGAGCCGCTCGAGCACGCCCAGTTCGCGCGCCAGCCGGATGGTGAGGTCAAGGCGCATCGGGTTGAGCGGGTGGTCGCCGAAGTCGTAGTCGAGGTAGCGCTCGTCCCAGATGGCTACCGCCGTGCACTCCATGAGACGAACGGTACTGAGGCGCGAAATTGCCCGGCGCGGATGCGGCCGTCGGCATAGCGTTGCCGGGTGCTGCACCCGGACTACCCGATCGTCACCGAGCGCCTGTTGCTACGCCCGCTCGACCCCGCGACCGACGTCGAGGCCGTGTACGCCTACCAGTCGCGCCCGGACGTGTGCCGCCACATCCCATACCAGCCACGGACCCGCGAGCAGGTCACCGAGCGGCTCGCCGACCCAGAACGCACGTCGTCGACGATCGAGAACGAAGGGGACGTCATCAGCCTGGCCGTGGTCGTCCGCGAGACCGGCGAACTGGTCGGCGACGTGATCCTCTTCTACCGCAGCGCCGAGCACCGCGCCGGCGAGATCGGCTACGTCCTCAATCCGAACTTCCATGGCAACGGCTACGCGACTGAGGCGAGCCGGGCACTGCTCGGGCTGGCCTTCGGCGGGCTGGGTCTGCATCGGGTCATCGCACGGATCGACGCCCGCAACGACGCGTCCGCAGCCGTCCTGCGCCGCCTCGGCATGCGCCAGGAAGCGGTGCTGATCGAGAACGAATGGTTCAAAGGCGAGTGGACGACCGAGATCGACTTCGCCATCCTCGCCCACGAGTGGAATGCCGCGCGCGTGCCCGGATCACGCTAGTTCCAGTCCCGCCCGTTCACGCCAGCGCGCCGGCCAGGTCGGCGATGAGGTCCTCGACGGACTCGATGCCGACCGAGAGGCGCACCAGATCGTCGGGTACTTCGAGCTCGGAGCCAGTGACGCTGGCGTGGGTCATCCGCGCCGGGTGCTCGATCAACGACTCCACACCACCCAGCGACTCACCAAGGGTGAACACCTCAACGAGTCCGCAGACCTTCAGTGCCGCCTCTTCCCCGCCGCGCAGCCGGAACGACACCATCCCGCCGAACTTGCGCATCTGCCGGCTCGCCACGTCGTGCCCGGGATGCTCCGGTAATCCCGGGTACAGCACCTGCGCCACCGCAGGGTGCTCGACGAGGAAGGCCACGATCCGTTCGGCGTTCGAGCAGTGCCGGTCCATTCGCACGCCCAGTGTCTTGATGCCGCGCAGCACCAGCCACGCATCGAACGGCCCCGCGATCGCACCCATCGCGTTCTGGTGAAACGCCAACTGCTCGCCGAGTTCCGCGGCGTTGACGACGAGCGCGCCCCCGACGACATCGGAGTGCCCGCCGAGGTACTTGGTAGTCGAGTGCACAACCACATCGGCGCCCAATGTCAGCGGCTGCTGGAGGTATGGCGAGGCGAAGGTGTTGTCCACGACGAGCCGTGCGCCGCCCCCGTGCGCGATCTCGGCCAGGCCGGCGATGTCCGCGATGCCGAGCAGCGGGTTGGTGGGCGTCTCGCACCACACCACCTTCGTGTTGGGACGCACCGCAGCGCGCACGGCGCTCAGGTCGCCCAGCGGCACCGGCGTGAACTCCAGCCCCCAGCGGGTCAGCACGCGGGCAATCAGCCGGTACGTCCCCCCATACGCGTCGTCGGGCAGGATCACGTGGTCGCCCGGGCGGCAGACGGTCCGAAGCAGCGTGTCCTCGGCGGCCAGGCCGCTGGCGAACGCCAGCCCGCGGGTGCCCGCCTCGATTGCAGCGAGTGCCTCCTCCAGCGCGTCCCGGGTGGGGTTGGCGCTGCGGCTGTACTCGTAGCCTCGGCGTAGCCCGCCGACGCCGTCCTGCTTGTACGTGGAGGTCTGGTAGATGGGGACGACGACGGCGCCGGTACTGGGGTCGGGCTCCTGCCCCGCATGGATCGCCAGCGTGTCGAATCCGCTCATGCCCTCACTCCGTTCGGGCATGCGGAGACGCCATGCCTACGGCTCGCTCGCAAGCTTCGCTCGCTCATGCCCTCACTCCGTCGCCTAACCCAGCGCCAGATGACCGAGCAGGTCCTGCCGGGTGATCACACCGGCGGGCTTGCCGTCCACGTGCACCAGCAGCGCGTCCGCCTTGCCGAGCGCGGAGACTGCGGCCGAGACCGGCTCGCCGGATCCGATGATCGGCAGCGGGTCGGACATGTGCCGCTCGAGGGCGTCGGCGAGTGCCGCCGTCCCCGCGAACAGCGCGTCGAGCAGCGCCCGCTCGGAAACCGACCCCACCACCTCGCCCGCCGTCACTGGCGGCTCCGCCTTAACCACCGGCATCTGCGAGACGCCGTATTCACGCAGGATGTTGATCGCCTCGCGCACCGTCTCGTTCGGGTGACCGTGCACGAGCGTGGGCGTCTCGCCCGACTTCGTGCGCAGAACGTCGGCAACCGTCGCCTCGGCCGATTGGCTCAGGAAGCCGTAGTCGGCCATCCAGTCGTCGTTGAAGATCTTCGAAAGGTAACCGCGGCCGCCGTCGGGCAGGAGCACGACGATGACGTCGTCAGGGCCGGCCCTCTTCGCGACCTCAAGGGCGGCAACGACTGCCATGCCGCACGAGCCGCCCACCAGCAGCCCCTCTTCGCGGGCGAGCCGGCGCGTCATCTCGAACGACGCCGCGTCGGATACCGGAACGATCTCGTCGCAGATCTTCGGGTCGTAGGTCGTCGGCCAGAAGTCCTCGCCGACGCCTTCCACCAGGTAGGGACGCCCCGTCCCCCCGGAGTACACCGATCCCTCCGGGTCGGCACCGACGATCCGCACCGGTCCGCGCTCCTTGAGGTAGCGGCCGGTACCGCTGATGGTGCCGCCGGTGCCCACCCCGGCCACGAAGTGCGTGACTCGTCCTTCGGTCTGCTCCCAGATCTCCGGGCCGGTGGTCTCGTAGTGCGAGAGCGGGTTGTTGACGTTCGCGTACTGGTTCGGCTTCCAGCCGCCCGGCCGCTCCCGGGCGAGACGGTCGGACACCGAGTAGTACGAGCGCGGGTCCTCGGGGGCCACCGCCGTCGGGCAGACGACCACCTCGGCGCCGTACGCGCGCAACGTGTCGATCTTGTCCCGGCTGACCTTGTCCGGGCAGACGAACACGCAGTGGTAACCGCGCTGCTGCGCAACGATGGCAAGCCCGATGCCGGTGTTGCCCGACGTCGGCTCGACGATGGTGCCGCCCGGCTTCAGCTCGCCGGACTGCTCGGCCGCGTCGATCAGCCGCACCGCGATGCGGTCCTTCACCGAACCGCCCGGATTGAAGTACTCCACCTTGGCCAGGACGGTCGGTGCGTTCGCTCCCAGACCCTCCGTGACGCGCCGCAGCTTGACCAGCGGGGTGTTGCCGATCAGCTCGACGAGCGACTCTGCGTATGGCATGCCGCAAGAGTGCCACGAGCAGGCAACGACTGGCGGCGCCCGTTAGCCTTCGAAATGTGAACCTGCGGCGGGCCCATCGCATCGCGCTGGCCACCGGCGGCGGCCTCGGTGGCGCGGCGGTGACGGCAGCGGCGGCGTTCGCCGGACTCATCTGGGGCGAGGTGAAGCTGGCCGAGCGACGCATCCCGGTGGCCACGGACCCACCGCCCGCCCACGACGACACGATCTGGGTGGCCGCCGGGGTGAGCCCCGCCCGTCCGCCCATCCGGGTCGCGATGCTCGGCGACTCCCTCGCCGCCGGCTACGGCGTCTACCGCGATCGCGACACCCCTGGTGCGCAAATCGCGATCGGGATCTCCGAGGCGGCGCGGCGGCCGGTGCACATCACGAACGTCGCGGTGGTCGGCGCCGAGTCGCCCGATCTGATGCCTCAGCTGGACGCGCTGAAGGGCATGCACCCCGAGCTGGCCGTGCTCATGATCGGCGCGAACGACGTCACCGAGCGGACGAAGCCCTCGGTGGCGGTTCCGTACGTGGAGGACGCGGTGCGCCGGCTGCGCGACATGGGCGCCGAGGTGGTGGTCTGTACGTGCCCTGATCTGGGCACCATCCGCCCGCTCGCCCAGCCGCTGCGCGCCTTCGCCCGGCGGCTGTCCCGGCAGATGGCGAAGGAGCAGACCGTGGCGGTCGTCCGCGCGGGCGGGCGCACCGTGTCGCTCGGTGACCTGCTCGGGCCACTGTTCATGACGCACATGGAGTTCTTCTCCGAGGACCGGTTCCACCCGTCCGCGGCCGGCTACGGCGAGGCGGCCCGTGCGGTGCTGCCGTCCTGCCTGGACGCGCTCGGACTGCACACGAGGGCGCGGTCGGCGAGCACGTTCACCACGCGCCGCGTGAAGCCGGCGAAGCGGGCTGCCGCGCAGGCCGTCGCCCATCCCGGGACCGAGGTGGCCGGCGCCGAGCGCTTCGGGCGCTCCGCTGGCCGGCGCGGGCCGTTCGCCCAACTACGTAGGCGCCGCCCGCGCACGCCGCAGGCCCGATCGCCGGAAGAGGCAGTGCCCCTGCCGATGTGAGAGGCGACGTGAGAAAGGCCGCGCCGCGATGACACTGGCTCCGCGCCGGTGGCAGCATCGAGTTACGTCCTCGAGAAGGAGCCCTCATGCCCGAAGCCGTCATCGTCGCCACCGCTCGCTCACCGATCGGCCGGGCCGGTAAGGGCTCGCTCGTCGACCTGCGTCCGGATGAGCTGGCCGCGCAGATGGTGCGCGCCGCGCTGGACAAGGTGCCGCAGCTGGATCCGCGCGACATCGACGACCTGATGATGGGCTGTGGCCAGCCCGCCGGCGAGTCAGGCAGCAACATCGCCCGCGTGGTCGCCGTCGAACTCGGCTACGACTTCATGCCCGGCACGACGGTGAACCGGTACTGCTCGTCGTCGCTGCAAACCACCCGAATGGCGTTCCACGCGATCAAGGCCGGCGAGGGGTCGGCGTTCATCTCTGCCGGGGTGGAGACGGTGTCGCGGTTCGTCAACGGCAGCGCGGACGGCTGGCCGAACACGCACAATGAGCGCTTCGCCGATGCGGAGCAGCGCACCGCCAAGCGCGCCGAGTCGGGTGCGGACGAATGGCACGACCCGCGGGCGGACGGGCTGCTGCCGGACGTGTACATCGCCATGGGCCAGACCGCCGAGAATCTGGCCCTGCTCAAGGACATCAGCCGCGAGGACATGGACCACTTCGGGGTGCGGTCGCAGAACCTCGCCGAGGCGGCGATCGCGAACGGGTTCTGGGCGCACGACATCACGCCGGTAACGCTGCCCGATGGGACAGTGGTGGCGAAGGATGACGGGCCGCGGGCCGGCGTCACCTATGAGG
>DATFTS010000101.1:0-2881 GCA_035261645.1 Jatrophihabitans sp.
TCGCCGGATTGGCCTTCGACAGCAGCATCCCGGTGGAGCCGCCGCTGGCACTGGTCCGGTGCGAGTTCTGCGGGTTGGTCGAGCCGTTGTTCCTACGGGACATCGTGATCTGGCTCGGGTTGAAGTCGAAGATCACCAGACCGAGTGCACTCGGGTCGAGGCAGCGGATCATCGCCGGAACCCCGCCGGTCATTACCGACGCAATCCCGACGCCGACACCGACGGCAGCGTCGGCGATCCCGCCGGCGCCCATCACGTCCATGCTCACCATCGCGCTACTCCGATCACAGGAATCCCTGGTGCACGATGGCCAACTGCTCCATCGCGATGCCGGCGGTCATCGCATCCAACGTCGGGCCGGACCACTTGCTGGGATAGACGTTGCGCAGCGTCCACGCCATCACCGGCGTGCCCTCCGACCCGTACAGCGTGATGACTGCGGTGCCGCCGCTGTCCGCGCCGTTGGCGGAGTAGATCCACTTCTGCACGACCTGCGCGAGCCAACCCTGCACCGCCATGGAGTCCTTCGGGTTGATCGCCCTTTCGAGGGTGATCGCGCTGTACTTCAGCTGGCCCGGCAGGTAGGTCTCGTGGTCGTAGATGCCGCCCTGGGTGATCGGCTTGCCGTCGAACGTCACCTCGAGCCCATGGCATTTGCCCCACGCGCCCAGGTCGAGACCGTCGATCTGCACGTGGAACCGGTTGTTCAGACCGAGAATGTCACGCAGGCTCAGCGTCACGTTCTAACTCCCAAGATCGTTGCTGCGCGACCCGGTCAGCTCAGCATCCGCTCGTCGTCGAGGAAGCCTTCGTGCTCGATCTCCAGCGTCTCGACGGCGACGTTGCTGCCGCCCGCGTCCATGTTCGTGATGTTCCAAGCCTTGGGCAGCGCATTCTTGAGCACCCAATCCAGCACCGCCTCGCCGAAAGAGTCGTGCAGCGTCACGGTGATCGATCCGCGGGTGCTGTCCTGCGTCCACGCGTTCTTGTTCAGCCAGTCGCGCACCTTGGCCGAGTCGTCCTTCGACGCTCCCCGCAGCAGTTTGATCGGCTTGTACTTCGTGTTGGCCGGGAAGAACCAGCGCATGTTGCCGGAGTCGCCGGCGCGAAACTCCGGCATGTCCCAGGTGACGTCGAGGCCCTCGCACTTCTGCCAGCTACCGAGGTCGAACGAACCCTGGTCGACGACGACGGTGAAGCGGTTTGCTAGGCCGATCCTCGATTGGTCGTTGAGTGCCATGGCGTGTCCCTAACGGAAATCGGTGAGCAGGCCGGCCCGCTCACGGTCTACTAGGAGTTCGCGTCGCAGCCGACTGCGAAGCCGATCGAAGATCCGGGTGGCCAGGTCGTCGAGGTCGAGCCGGCCGGTGTCGAGGTAGTCGTCGGGCTCCTGCAACGCCGCTGAGTCGGCGCCGGTCCGGGGGTGTGCGCCGTGTTCGGCGTGTTGAGCTGTGTCGTGGGTCGTCGGCTGTGGCTGGTGGTGAGCGGGCTGGGTTCGCGGCGACTCCTCGGCGCGGCCGCCGTGGAAGAGCCGAGCCAGACCGCCGAGGTCGCCACCGAGCGCCATGTCCGAGCCGAAGGCCCGCTGCTGCCAACCACCGAACGCACTGATCTGCTCGATCTGCGACGTGCCGTGGCCCGGGATCGGCCGGGAACCAGTCGTCGGAGGCCGCGTCGACATCGGACTGCCGAGCCCCGCACCCGGCGGGACGGGCTGTTGGTTGCCGCCGTGCTCCTGCTCGCGCTTGCGCCGCTCGATCTCCGCGTTCTGCGTGTCCGTCCGGCCCCATGACGTGAACGCGAGCAACCCGTCCAGATCTGCACCGAGTGCGGTGCCCGAGCCGAACGTGGCTTCGGCCCACCGGCTGCGTGCGCTCGGGTCTTCGGCCTGCGGTGCATTCTGACCGGACGCGCCACGGCCCAGCAGGTCGCGGACCTTGGCCCGGTCGTCCTCGCTCAACGCGGTCTGCGCTGCCTCGCCGCGACGCTCCAACTCGGTGTTGATCACGTCCAAGAACTGCCGCTCGGCTACCTGCTCCTCGGTCAGGCTCGAGAACGGACCGCTCGCCGAGTTGGACGACGGCTGCTGGGACGACGGGTCGACGCCGGTGCGCGTGTAGTAGTCCGCCATGACCTGCCGCACGCCCTCGTCGACGGCGTCCTGGAAGTTCTGCCGTTGGCTCTCGCTGATGACGGTGCTGTCGTCGAAGTAGTCGATGGGCGGACCGGCGTGCTGAGTGATGTAGCCGGCAACCCAACCCGGTGTGACGGCGTGCGGTGCGTGGATCAGCTCCGGCTCTGCGAACTCCGTCGGCGCCGAGCTGTACATGCGCTCGGCCTGCTGCGCCTCGATCTCCAGTGCGCGGCCCTCGGCGGTGTCCTCGCCGGGAAGGGCGTGCCCGAGCCGGCGCTGCTGGGCGGCGTGCACGAGTTCGTGCGCGAGCAGGCCCCGCGCCTGCGCGGAGCTCAGATGGCCGGCCTCCTCGGGAAGGAACACCCGGCCGCCGCGAGTGAAGGCGCGTGCCTGCCGTTGGCGCGCCTCGGAACCGGCTCCGCCGTCGCGCTGCACGGGCACGTCCGTCACGTCGATGCCGTGCGTCGAACGAAGAGCGTGCGCCAGTTCGGCGGGTGGACGGGTGATCACGGCACGCTCGACAGTTTGCTTATCGGCGCCGAGTGGCGGGCGCGTGGCGCGGGCGCGGAACAGCAGCGGCGCCGCCGTGGACGCGGGTCGGCCGGTGCCGTCGACGATGGGGCGTCCGGGCACGACCATCGGCTGTATCGGCGCCGGGGTACTGGGCGCGGTTGCTGTGACCGGAGCGAGTGGTGGGGCTGCGTCAGGCTCCGCATCGGGCGAGGCGTCGCCTCCGCCGTCGTCACC
>DATFTS010000102.1:0-4434 GCA_035261645.1 Jatrophihabitans sp.
AGCAACCCGCGGACCCACCGCGCGTCCCATGCGGGTCGAGCCAGTGGCGCTCAGCAACGCGACCCGCGGGTCGTCGACGAGCGCCTCACCGACGTCCGCCCCGCCGAGCACGACGGACGAGATGCCGGCTGGCGCGCCGGTACGCCGGGCGGCCTCGGTGACAAGCGCCTGACAGGCGAGCGCGGTGAGCGGTGTCTTCTCCGACGGTTTCCAGACAACCGGATCGCCGCAGACGAACGCGAGCGCGGCGTTCCACGACCACACCGCGACCGGGAAGTTGAAGGCGCTGATCACGCCGACGACACCGAGCGGGTGCCACTGCTCCATCATCCGGTGACCGGGACGCTCGGACGCGATCGTCAAGCCGTAGAGCTGCCGCGAGAGCCCGACCGCGAGATCGCAGATGTCGATCATTTCCTGCACCTCGCCGAGGCCCTCGGAGCGGATCTTGCCCGCCTCGATGGACACCAGCGCGCCCAGATCCTCCTTGTGCTCGCGCAGCAACTCGCCCACCTCGCGGACGAACGCGCCGCGCACCGGTGCCGGAACGGTGCGCCACGTGCGGAACGCCTCCTGGGCTGCGGCGATCGCACCGGCGACGTCGGCCGGGGTGTGCGAGTGCAGGCGGGCGAGTTCGCCGCCGGTAATGGGGGAGCGGACGACAAGATCGCCGTCGTGTGCAACGTCGGTGACACCCAGGCGCGTCAGGATCTCTGACGTCTGTTCGGCCAGGCGCTCGTGCGTGGGCAGGGGCATAGGGAACTCCTTGTGGGCTGTGTTGCCAGCGTAGGACGTGCGTGGCCGGGCCCTCCACGCACGTCGTGCGGGAAAGGTCAAGGCTGCATTTGTCCCGAATCGGGGGGTACGGTCAGCGCACCGAACAGCCCTCACGACGTTAGCCGGAGGCCACCGTGCGGTTTCGCTACTTCGATCCCCTGCAGCAGTCGACGGTTGAGGGGGAACTGACCGCCGGCGCCGAAGTGGCCGAGCTGGTCGGTCTGGTGACGCAACTGCGCGCCGACTGCTCACCGGCACTTGAGCTCAGCGGCCGGGACGGCACATCACTTGTGCTCGGCATCGCGCGCGATCGAGCGGTCGTTCTCTGGACCACGGCTGACGGGACGACCAGCCACACCGTGGGCGGGCCCTCTGACGGGCACGTCACCTTCGACTACTTCGGCGCGTTCACCCAGCTGCCCGGCCACTACACCGTGCCGCTGACAACTGCGGTGCACGCCGTCGGCGGCTATGTGGACGGCCGCCAGGGTGCGTCCCCACCACTGCCGCTGGCGGTGGACTGACCGCCGCGCTCTTCGCGCCGTTTGCGAGAGTTGTGCGCGCCCTTTTGCGAAAGTTGTCCGCCTCTTTCCATGCAAGTTGTCCGCGCTTCAAAGCGCCATAGCGGCCGGACGCGCGGACGACTTCTGGTGATCAACTCGGGAGACGGGCGGCCGCGGCACCACGGCTTGCGTGGTACACGGAGTGCGACGCGCCGATTTAGCACCGACAGCGCTTGACGAATGGGAACGACACGCGTGTAATTTCCTACGTGGCATTCCGCTTCACTCCCGTCTCACCTCCGGAGGTCGTCGTGACGGAACTCAGCAGCGCCGTCGACACCGACGCACTTGCCGACATCTTCGGGCTGCCCGAGGAAGCCAGCTGGCAGGAGCGCGCTTTGTGCTCCCAGACGGATCCGGAGGCGTTCTTCCCCGAAAAGGGGGGATCGACGCGGGAGGCCAAGAAGGTCTGCACCGGCTGCGAGGTCCGGTCGGAGTGCCTTGAGTACGCGCTCGAACACGACGAGCGCTTCGGCATCTGGGGCGGCCTGTCCGAGCGCGAGCGCCGGCGCCTGAAGCGCCGGGCCGTCTGACCCAATTCGGCGCCTGCGCCCTTCCCGCGAGCACTCGCCGCGCCTTCGCGAGCGCTCGCCGGCGCCCTTCCCGCGAGCGCCGATCGCGTGGCTGTCTTCGCGCGGGTGGTCTTCGCGCGAGCGCTCGTCGCTCGGTGGTCACCCCCGGAGGGATCCGCCGCACTTTGCTCTGTGATCAACAGATCGATTTGGTCGATATACGACCAAATCGATCTGTTGATCACAGGGCGGTATCCACAGTCGCCATCCGACCATCCCGCATGGGGATTTGCCCACCCCGCTTGTGGATTTCGTCGCTGATCAACGGACCGAATTGGTCGATATACGACTAAATCGGTCTGTTGATCAACGGGGAGGCGGGACGCGTCTAGTGCCGGATCGGGCCGGTCGCGACGGCCTCGAAGGCGGAGCCGGGGACTCGTTTCAGCTGGTCGAGGTCCGTGTCGTTCCAACCGGTGTAGGTCGCGCCGCTGATGAACCAGTTGGATCCGTTGTCGGCGACGAACATCCCGTACCTCTTCAGGCAGCGCAGGATGATCAGCGCCGCCCCGTGGAACCGGCTGAGGTTGTACGAGGCCTTGAGCCGGAACCGGGCGCCCATGGGCGGCGCCGACAGCGAGGTGGTCGAGCCGGCCTGATGGGTGGCCGGGTGGATGAAACCGCGCTGCGTGCGCGACACGGTGAATCGCAGCGCGTGGTCGATGTGCCCGGCTTTGATCTCGTCCGGACGGACGAGCCCGGGCAGGATCGGCAACCCGGCCGCGTCCGCCGACGTCCAACCGTCGGGGCGCAAGGTATCCGAGCGGAGGTTGAAGACGGCGCCCGACGCCGCCTTCCAGCCGTTGCCTGATCGCCACGCGTCGTAAAGCTCGTACAGGTGGCAGTTGCGTGACGCGACCAGGACGTGCCGATCCCCACCCGCCTCGATTCGTGCCTTCGGCGGGATCGGGTACGGGCCCTTGTCGCTCTCATCTCCATAGGCGGTGAACCTGATCGGCACCCTCGGCTGCGTGGCCGGCACGACCTCGTACGGGATGCCGTAGGACGGGTCGGAGCCGAAGTCGGGGTGCAGGTGCCCGGCTGATCCGATGCTGCGCACCCACGCCGACGAGTACCTGCTCACCGGCGCGCGGGAGATGTCCTTGCGCCATGGGTTGTCGGCGGGGAACAGTGCACAGCCGGCGAGCTGCGGCACCGGGGTCGCGGAACGAGCGGGTACCGATGCGCCGGCCAGGAGTAGGAGCGTGCCCGCCACCACGCCCAGCGGCGCGCGCCCGATCATCGAGGTGGGTCGATCTCGTCTGCGTCCCGGCCGAGGAACTCGGCGGCCAGATCCACTACGACCATGAACACCAGATCGGCCCGATCTTCCAGATCTAGAGCCCGCGCTTCGATGGGTCGGCGGTAGACGACGATCACCGGCTGTTCGATGTCGGCAAGCCCCTGCCGGAACAGCCGGCCGAGCGCCACCCCACGGTCAACCACGACGTCCGGGTCGAAGCCGGCTTCCGGTACAGGGGGCGGCACGTCCTCAACGGCGAACTCGACGCCGGCCAACTCGGCCGCCCAGTGCTCTTCGAGCTCCTCGACGGCGTCCATGACCAGATCGTCGAACTCCTCGCCGCGGGTCCGATGCAGCGGCACCTCCATGGGCGCCAGGTGGCCGCGGATGCCGCGCCCGCGGCGGTCCCGGCGACGCGGCGGGCGCGCCTTGGCCCGACGCGACTGCCGGCTCTCGCTGCGCACCAGCCCATTATCCGCGACACGACCGGCATCGGCCCCGGAAAGGCGGTGCAGGGGCCGTCGGGGGCGCTATCGTCCGACGGTGCGATATGTGCGGCGATGCACGCGAACCGGCTGCGGGCGCGCGGCAGTAGCGACGTTGACCTACGCGTACGCCGACCTCACCGCCGTCGTCGGCCCGCTCGCCAGCTTCGCCGAGCCGCACTCGTACGACCTCTGCGAGGAGCACGCCCTGCGCCTGACCGCCCCGCGCGGGTGGGAGGTCCTCCGGCATGTGGGCGAGTTCCCCGCGCCGATCCCGCACGCCGACGATCTCGAGGCGCTCGCCGACGCCGTTCGCGAGGCGGCGCGCACCGAACCCGCGCCCCGCTCCGCCGACGGGGACGCGCGCACCGGCCGGCGCGGCCACCTCCGGGTCGTCCCGCCCGGGCACTGACGCCTGTGCGGCCTGGGTAGGCTCCGCACCGTGGACCTCTCAGCATTGGTGAAGGCCTACGACGTACGCGGCATCGTCCCGGATCAGCTCAACGAACCCATCGCACGCGCCATCGGCGCGGCGTTCGTTGACGTGACCGGCGCCGACCGCATCGTCACCGCGCACGACATGCGCGAGTCAGGGCCCGGACTCGCTCGCGCCTTCGCTGAGGGCGCGCTGCACCGCGGCGCGTCCGTTGTCGAAGCCGGGCTGGCGTCGACCGACATGCTCTACTTCGCGACCGGCCATCTCGGGATCCCCGGCGCGATGTTCACCGCGAGCCACAACCCCGCGCAGTACAACGGCATCAAGATGTGCCGCGCCAACGCGGTCGCCATCGGTC
>DATFTS010000103.1:0-1580 GCA_035261645.1 Jatrophihabitans sp.
GATCGGGTCCGTCTGCTTGGACGACACGCCAGGCCGATCTGTGTCGACGAGGATCGATGTGAGCCCGGCGTCGCACATGGCGAACACAAGCGTCACATCACTTTGGTGTCCCAGATTGACGTGCGTCTTCTGACCGTTGAGCACCCAGTCGGCACCATCTCGGTGCAGGGTGGCCCGCATCAGCTTCAGCGAGGACCCGACACCGGGCTCGGAGATCGACTCGGAGAAGATCATGTCACCGCGCGCGATGGGGCCGAGGTACTTCTCCTTCTGCTCTGCGGTGCCCCAGTCGAGCAGCCATCGTTGTCCCTGGATCGAGATCTGCGGCGGGACGAGCCCGTGCCGCCCGGCCTCGTCCTCGATGACGCAGTACTCGGCGACGCCACCTCCCAAGCCGCCATATTCGCGTGGAGCGAACGGTCCGACCCAACCTCGGCGTCCCATCTCGCGATAGACGTCGGCCGGGAACTCACCGACTCGCGTACAGCGACGCAACTCGTCTCGCGCATCGTCGGCCAGTGCAGCGATCGCCGGCCGGAGCTGCTCGAGCCAGCCGTCCGCGACAAAGGTCAAACCGTCATACATCGGAGGAGTTCCCTTCGGCCCGGGCGCCACCGCCAGATCGCGGATCGCTCGCAACTGCCCAGCCCTGCGCAGAGCGCTCCACGGCCTGGATGCCGCCACCCACCGAATGGGTGTGTCGCACGGCGTACCCGGCCAGCTTCTTCTCCGTGCTCCACTCGACACCGGGCTCGCCGAAGAGAAACCACTCCTGGCCGATGCCGGCGGGGACGCCGAACCGGTCGCCTTCCGGGCAGACGAACCATCGCGGGCCGCACACGATGTCGTCGAGCGACTCGCCTCGCCGGAACCGCTGACCGGCCTGTGCCAACCACTGCACCTGCCGGTCGCCACCGGGTGTTGCGACGAGCGTCGTCCGCTGCGACGTCCTGAACATCGCCGCGCTGAGCGTGTGCGGCAGCACGGCACCGGGCACCGGGGCCGTCGCGGGCAGGTCGCGGCGCGTCGTCAGACTTGTCCCGACGCGGTTTCCGAGCGCGATGCCGGTCTCGCCGGCTACCCATCCCGTTCCGAACTGCACTCCGGCCAGGCTGTGCACCACCGCCGCCATTGCTTCGCCGTCGGTGGCGACGCTCACCGCTGTGCCGGGCACCCCGGCGATGCACCGATTGGTGAGCTCTCGATCGACGATGGGGGCAGTCGCCTCCGCGTATGCGGCGGCGTGCGGCGAGCAGGCAGCAGGCACCGCCGCCATGAGTTGCGCGACGATGGCAGCCTGGCTCGGCGGCGGGGTGACGACGACGGTGACGTCGGCAAGGTCATGCACCGAGGCAGGACGCACGTCGGCCGCCATCGCCGCGAAGTCCTCGGCGGTCAGGTGACCGCCCGCAGCGGCCGAGGCGGCGACGACCTGTGCGCCGAGGGCACCGCGATAGAACTCGTCGGCGCCGCCGTCGGCGATCGACCGCAGCGTCTCGCCGAAGCGCGAGCACGACACGAGGTCGCCGGCCGCCGGCGCAGTGTCCTGGTCGAGGAACGCGGCGAGTGCCGCACCATGC
>DATFTS010000104.1:0-3632 GCA_035261645.1 Jatrophihabitans sp.
TCACCGGCTCGAAGCCCGCCGCGGTGTTTGCGACCGCCGCCCAGGTGCGGCGCGCGGTCTCGGCCTCTTCGGCGGTGTCGCCGAGTGTGTAGCCCTGCGTCGGCCACGACATCCAGAGCCGTTCGTGCCGCTCCCCCTCATGCGGCATCAGCCAGGTCATTCGTCGCGTCCGTAGGGGTGGTCAGGGTCGACCGGCTTGGTCAGCACGCCATACGTGTCGGGACGCCGCGTGCGCAGGAATGGGAAGAGGTCGAGCCAGTCCTCGCGCTGCGCCAGATCCAGGTCGGTGATGAGTACGCACGGCTCGTCGCGGGGCGCCTGCACCAGCACCCGTCCGTACGGGTCCGAGACGAACGACGAGCCGTAGAAGGTGTTGCCCGGTGTGCCGTCCGGCTTGGTCTCGGTGCCGGTGCGGTTCGGCACCACCATGAACAAGCCGTTGGCGATGCCGTTGCCGACGATCACCTGCTGCCACAGCGGCTGCGTGTCGAACTCCGGGTGGTCCGGCTCCGAGCCGATGGCGGTCGGGTAGACGACGATGTTCGCGCCGCCGAGGCCGTAGGCGCGCGCCACCTCCGGGAACCACTCGTCCCAGCAGGTCGGCAGCCCTACGCGCGCACCGGCTAGATCGTCGAGCGAATAGACCGGGTAGGGATCGTCCGGCCCGGCCGGCCCGGCGCGGAAGTACTTGTCCTCGTAGTAGCCCGCCGTCACCGGAATGTGCAGCTTGTTCGTTGTGGCAACCAGCTGCCCGGACGGGTCGACGATAACCGCGGTGTTGAGGCCCAGCCCGTCCTCGCCTTCGTCGCTCGCAAGGCGGTAAAGCGAGGCGTGCACGTATATGGCGTTGCGCTTTGCCGCGGCACGCGCGAACTCGAGCGTCGGGCCGGATTCCAGGTCCTCGGCCAACTCGCTTGCCCGACCGGCCGGGACGGTGTCGGCCGGATAGCGGACGAGCGTGATTTCGGGCAGGAACACGATGCGGGCGCCCCGCTCGGCGGCGACGTCGACAGCCGCGTCCAGCCAGTCGGTCAGGCCCTCCGGCGCCCATTCGTGCTGGATGACGCCGATGCGCAGCGGCGGCCGGTCTGGCGCGCGGACCCGCGCAAGGGACGGTGGCGGCGCCGGCGGCCCCTCGATGACCCGGATGTCTTTCACCGCACCAGCATCGCACCGTCCGGTTTGCCGACGTCAGGGACGCGGGTAGGGATTTCGCGGAGCGTTTGGAGGCTGCCATGACCGGGGTCCAAGACGGACAAACTGTCGGTGCGCTGCAGCGATTGGACGGTCAAGTACCGACCAGGTTCTATTGGCAATTGACGCTCCTCGCCACGATCGGTGGCTTCCTGTTCGGTTACGACACCGCCAACATCGGCGCTGCGCTGCCCGTGCTGCCGTACCACCTCGGCGACCTCGCCAGCGGGTACCTGGTGGCCGGAGCCTCGCTCGGCGCGGCGGCCGGCGCTCTCGCCGCCGGGCCCCTTACCGACCGGTTCGGCCGTCGGTCGCTGCTGATCGTCGACGCCCTCATCTACGCCATCGGCGCCATACTCTCGGCGGTGACGCCGAACGTCGGCGTGCTGCTGTTCGCCCGCACGTTGATCGGGCTCGCGATCGGCGCGGACTCGGCGATCGCCACCGCGTACATCGCCGAGTACGCGCCGCGGACCCGCCGCGGCGCGCTGAGCATGCTGCAGCAATGGATGATCACCGTCGGCATCCTGTTCTCCTACCTTGTCGCACTCGTGATCTTCCGCATCTGGCCGGGTAGCGCCACGTCGGCGGACTGGCGCTGGATCTTCGGGCTGGGCGCGGTGCCGGCGATCATCGGGGTCGTGCTGCGCTTCGAGATGCCGGAGTCGCCACGCTGGCTGCTGCGGAAGGAGAAGTGGGAATCGGCGCAGCATGCCTTCGAAAAGCTGAACACGAAAGTCAGCATCGATGAGCTGAAGGAAACCGGACGTCAACTCGAGCAGGCGGAAAAGCGCGACGAGCACCAGCGCGCCCGGGCGTGGACGCCCGGTGTTCGCCGGGCGCTCGGGATCGTGTGCGTGTTCTTCATCTTCCAGCAGATCACTGGCATCAACGTCCCGCTGTACTACGGACCGAAGCTGCTGGGCTCGTACTTCCAAAGCGGCAACTCGACGGTGCAGCAGACGATCGCCGGCGTCGAGGTGACGCTGATCATGACGGCCGTCAACGTGGCCGCCACCTACTTCGCGTTCCGGCTCATCGACAAGGCCGGCCGGCGCAAGCTCGCCATGGGCGGGTTCACCGGCATGGCGGTCTCGGCCGTCATCGCGGCGGTGGGCATCGGCCTGATGACGGCCACGCCGCGGCTCGTGGTCGCGATGATCGGCCTGGACGCCTTCATCGCCTCGTTCGCGATCGGCGTCGGCGGCACCGGCTGGTTGATTCAGGGCGAGTACTTCCCGACGGTGGTGCGCGGCCAGGCCGCCGCCATCGGCGCGACTGTCGACTGGCTGGCGAACTTCGCCCTGATAGAGGCGTTCCCGGCGTGGCAGCGCAACATCGGGCTGAGCTGGGTGCTGGTCTGCTTCGCGGCGCTGGCCCTCATCGCGGTCATGTTCGTGATGCTCTATGTCCCCGAGACGAAGGGCCTCTCGGTGGAGGAGATCACCGAGATGTTCGAGCAGCAGGCCGCCGAACACGGCGTGGCGAGCCCCGCGTCGCCGCTCAAGATCGCACACCCGCGTGAATCGTTCGGTGGCGGGCCACGGCACCGTCCGCGCGTGACGTAGCCGCCGATCTGCGGGGCGCCTACGAGCTGTCAGTAGCCGCCGATCTTGTTGCCGCAGACACTTCGCGGCGCGCTACACGCAACAAGATCGCGGACGGCGCCCGGCCGGTCAACGATCTTGTTGCCGCAGATGCTTCGCGGCCCGTCTTCGCGGCCCGCGCCGCGCAACAAGATCGCTGACGGTGGCGAGCCGATCACGCGGCGAGCCGATCATGCGGCGAGGGAGAACCTGTTCAGGGCCGCACGCAGGTAATCCAGCAGCAGCCGTTCGTCGGCGTCGAGCCAACGCGCGCCACGCGCTTGCCGGGCGGCGAGGAACCGCTCCAACTCACCGGACGTGTACCCCTCGACGATCTCCGGATGGACGTAGTGGGCGCGCGCGACGGCGCGGGTATTGCCGAGTGACTCTGCGGCAGCGTCGACTGCACCGAGCAGGTGCCGGTCGGGCTCCTCCGTGCCAAGATGGCCGCGCAGGTAACGGAACGCGGTGGTCGTCCCGTGCCAGGTGCGGAAATCCTTCGCCGTGACGTGTGCTCCGGTCAGTGTCGCGAGTCGGGCGTTGAGCTCGTCGGAGTCGATGCGGCTGCCCGCGACGCGGAACAGCCAGCGACCGCGTTGGTCCATCAGCCGGTCGACAACCCGAGCAACGCCGCCGTCGGTCAACGACACCTCGGCAGGCAGCCCCGACTTCGCGGTGAACCGGAACTCGACGGTTGAGCGGCGCACTCGCACGTGCCTGCGCTCCAGCGTGGTCAAGCCGTAGCTGTCGTTCTCCTCCGCGTAGACCTCGTTGCCGACGCGCAGCCCGGTGCGGTCGACGATCCGTAGCATCGCCGCAAGCACCCGGTCGGCGTCGAACGTGCGCCGGCGC
>DATFTS010000105.1:0-2519 GCA_035261645.1 Jatrophihabitans sp.
GTCTCCAGGATCACCTTGAGGTGGGCCGGCCCGCACTCGGCCTTCGTTGCGACGATCTCGTCGAAGACCTGCAGGTAGTTCCCGGCGAGGAAGGCCCCGCGGTCGATCACCATGTCGATCTCGGTGGCGCCTGCGGCGACAGCGTCGCGGACGTCCTGCAGCTTTGTGGGCAGTGACGCACGTCCGGACGGGAACGCGGTGGCGACGGACGCGATCTGCACCGACGAACCGCGGAGCGCGTCCACTGCCGTGGCGACGAGGTCGGGGTACACGCAGACCGCGGCGACCTGCGGCACCGATGCGTCGCCCGGGTCGGGGCGCAGCGCCTTCGCGCACAGCGAGCGCACCTTGCCCGGCGTATCGGAACCCTCGAGCGTGGTGAGGTCGACCATGCTGATCGCGGCGTCGATCGCCCAGGCTTTCGCCGTCGTCTTGATGCTGCGGGTGGCCAACATCGCCGCACGGCCCTCGGCGCCGACCTGGTCGACCCCCGGCAACCCGTGCAGGAACCGGCGCAGCGTCGCGTTGTCGCGCGCCACATCCGGAAGTACTGGACTCGACACCGTTGTCATTGCATCCAGTCTAGGGTTCGCATTCGTGCAGACCACAGTTGTGGACCACCCGATCGTCCAGGCCCGGCTCACCGTGATGCGCGACAAGCGCAGCACGAACTCGGAGTTCCGCGCTGCGCTGCGCGAACTCGCGACGCTGTTGATGTACGAGGCGACCCGCCATCTGCAGGTGGCCGACATGCCGATCGTGACGCCGGTGGCGCCGGCGACCGGACTCGCCATCGTGAACCCTCCGCTGCTCGTGCCCGTCCTGCGGGCCGGGCTGGGCATGGCCGAGGCGGCGTTCAACCTGCTGCCGGAGTCGCAGATGGGTTTCGTCGGCATCGCGCGGGACGAGGAGACGCACGAGCCGCACCCGTACATGGCGTCGCTGCCCGATTCGCTCACCGGCCGGCCGGTCATCGTCCTCGACCCGATGGTCGCCACCGGGGGCTCGCTGCTGCACAGCCTGCGCCTGCTGGCCGCGCGCGGCGCCGACGATCTGACGGTCATCTGCGCGCTCGCTGCGCCCGAGGGCCTGCGCAATCTCGAATCCGCCGGGCTGCCGCCACTGCGGCTGTTCACCGCAAGCATCGACGAGCGGCTGAACGACTCCGCATACATCGTCCCCGGCCTCGGTGACGCGGGGGACCGGCAGTTCGGGCCGCGATAAGGGCGGCAGTTTGGCAACCTGCGCGGCCCCTCGCGCGACCAGTTTCATGTGGCAGTGTTGACCGCCGTGGTGGCTGACGATCCCGTGCTGGCTGCGCCGCAGGCAGCACCGGTCGACCTCCACTCCCTCTACCGCACGCACTGGCGCTACCTGGTCCGGCTCGCGGTCCTGCTCGTCGACGACGTCGCGAGCGCCGAGGACGTCGTCCAGGACGCGTTCCTCGCACTCCACCGCCGGGCCGACGGGCTGCGCGACCCGGAGGCTGCGCTCGCGTACCTGCGGACGAGCGTGGTGAACCTCTCGCGCTCGGTGCTGCGCCGGCGCCAGGTGGCGCGCAAGCACCTGCGGGTGGCGGAACCCGAGGCCACCGAGGCGGCGGACCATGACGTCCTGGTGCGAGACGAGCACCGGGCGGCGCTTGCGGCGGTTCGAACGCTTCCCCGACACCAGCGCGAGGTGCTGATCCTGCGCTATTGGTCCGGACTGTCCGAGCGCGAGATCGCCCAGACGCTCGGCATCTCGCCGGGCTCGGTCAAGTCCGCGGCGAGCCGCGGGATCGCCACGTTGCACCGCGTGCTCGGGGGTGATGCGCATGGATGACGCCGATCTGCAGCACCTGCTCAGCGATGCCTTCGACGCCCGGGCCCGCGACGCGGTGCGCGACGACGCGCAACCCCCACTGCCGCGCTTCACCTCGACGCCGGTGCGGCCTGCGCACCGCTGGTCGCGGGTGGTCGCGCCGCTGGCCGCCGCGGCCGTCGTCGCCGCCCTCGCCGTGTCGATGGTCGTCTTCGGCGGCGGAGGCCACCAAAAGCCACACTCTCTGGCAGCGGCACGCGCGGCGGCGCTCGTGCACGTCAAGGTCGCCGGCCAGAACGGGGCGTCCTACGGCGTGGGCATGCCTGTGGTGGCCTACTTCTCCCGGAAGTTCGGCAGCGCGAAAGCCTTCTCGGCAGCTACGTCGGTCACCGTGAACGGCAAGCCGATGAACGGCGCCTGGTACTTCGAGCCCTCCGCGGTACAGGGTTATCCGGTTGAGGGACACCTGCGGCTGGCGACCTACTGGCCGGCGCACGCCACCGTCCGCGTCGTGGTCGACAGCCGCGGCCTGCCGGCCGGGACCGGCGCGTCCTTCGCCGACGGCATTCGGTTCCAGTTTCGCACCGGCCCGCGGACTCTCGCGGTCGTCGACGACACGAAGCACAGCATGGTCGTCAGTCAGGACGGCAAGTACCTGGGCAGCTATCCGGTCTCGCTCGGCGCCGGCGCCACTCCCACCATGCGCGGCGTCAAGG
>DATFTS010000106.1:0-3600 GCA_035261645.1 Jatrophihabitans sp.
CTGTTGCAGCTCATCGAGGATGACGCGTTGCGTGCCCGGATGAGCGCCGAAGCGCTCGCCGACGTCGAGAGCTACACCGGCAAGGCAGTCTCGGCAAAGTGGGACGAACTGTTCGCGCAGATCATGCAGCGGCGGCGCAGCAAGGGTCGGTAGGCAAGTCGGGCCTTTGCCGACCTCCTTTGCGGATCTTGTTGCGTGCGGATCTTGTTGCGCGACGAGGGTCGCGACGCGCGGCCGGCAACAAGATCGCCTCAAGGTCCCGCCTTTGCCGACCTTGTTGCGCGACGAGGGTCGGGACGCGCGGCCAGCAACAAGATCGCCGCGGCAAGTCGTGCCTTCGCCGACCTTGTTGCGCGACGAGGGTCCGGACGCGCGGCCGGCAACAAGATCGCGGACATGACGAGAGCCGGGCGTGAAAGGGCATGAAAAGAGCCCAGGCGGGCGTACGGGGGAGACGTCCGCCTGGGCTCACACCAATTATCCCGCTCAGCACAGAACGTGCAAGCCGAGACGCCCTGCCGCGCTGAGCGTGGACTCAGCCATTGCGCAATTTGACCTGCCGACCTGTCCAATGGAGCTGCGGACGGGTCAAACCGTGGCGAGCGCGGTCCTTGACCACGCAACCCGCTGTTCGGCTACTGTAAGACCAACTCCGCTCTTGACCATGCAATCGGGTGCGCAAAGGCGGATCAAGCTGGCGATCGGCAGCGAAGTGTGCAGCGAACCGCACGGATGATTACGCCCGAAGGAGAGCTGAGTGTGCGAGATGTTGGCGGCGGCCTGGCCGGCCGGACAACGGTACGAGCTGCTGCACGACTGGGTGCTGACACTGGAGCGTTTCGGGCTGGCGAGCTTCGGCTGGGGCGTCGCCTGGCTTGACGAGGACGGCGACGTGCAGGCGCGGCGCGGGCTCGGCCGCTACACCGACGAGGCGGCAGGGGCCGGGCTGCTTGACGTCCGGTCGACCCGCTTCCTGGTGCACCTGCGCCGGCCGAACAAGCTCTCGACCGTCCAGTTCGCCGACACCCAGCCGTTCACCCGCGAACACGACTACGCGTTCTGCCACAACGGCTTCTTTGATCGGGCCGAGACGCTGCGCCCGTCCTACCAGGAACGGCTGCGCGGCGGCGCCGACAGCGAGGTCGGCTGGTGCTTCGTGCAAGACCGCATCGACGAGGGCGTCGAACCGCTCGACGTGCTGCGCGAAGTGGACGAGACGTTCCGTGGCAAGGTCAATCTGGGCTACCTCGACCGGCGCGGCGCGCTCGCCGTCTACAGCAACAACCTGGCGAACGCGGTGTGGCGCTTCACCGCTCGAGGCGCGGACCTCGCCTCCACGTCGCTGCACTCGGACGACGACTCGGTGTTCACTCTGGTCTATCCGGAAAGCCAGGACCGACGGTTGGTCCCGGCCGGCACCGCAGTGCTCCTCGGTGCCGATGAGGTCGGCGAGCCGCTCGTAGCGAGCGGAAACGGGAACGGAGTCAGCAGATGAGCGTCGGACGGCAGGGATTCGTCGCCGAATACGGGCTGCTGGACGACACGCAGCAGGCGGCGGCAGCAGAGACCACCGAGCTCGTCAAGCAGCACGACCTGCGAACGGTCCGGGTGATCTGGGTCGACCAGCACGGCGCGCCGCGCTGCAAGTTTCTCTCGAGCGGGGACTACCTGTCCGCGCTCAAGAACGGCCTGGACTTCTCCGCCGCGCTGCTGAGCCTCGACACCGCCAACCAGGTGTTCACGCCGCTGTTCGTCCCCGGCGGCGGCTTCGACATCCCGGAGCTGACCGGCTTCCCCGACATGGTGCTCGTGCCCGATCCGACGACGTTCAAGGTGCTGCCGTGGGCCGATCGCACCGGCTGGGTGATCTGCGACGCCTACTTCAACAACGGCAAGCCCGTCCCGCTCGATGCCCGCCGGTTGTTGCGCCAGCAGCTCAACGCCGCCGTGGAGCTCGGCTACGACTACGTCTCCGGGCTGGAAGTCGAGTTCTACATCGTGCGTCGCGACACCGACCGGATCGAGCTCACCGAGTCGGGCTGGCCACCGCCGCCGCCGAAGGTGAGCGTGCTGGAACAGGGCTACCAGTACCTGTCCGAGGTTCGGCTCGGCGGTATCAACGCCGTGGTGGAGCGGCTGCGCGACACGTTGATCGACCTCGGCCTGCCGCTGCGTTCGATCGAGGACGAGTGGGGACCGGGGCAGCTGGAGGTCACGCTCGACCCGATGGTCGACATGGGCACTGCCGACGCGATGATCCTGTTCCGGAGCGCGGTGAAGCAGGTCAGCGAACTGCTCGGCTGCCACGCAACCTTCATGACGCGCCCCGCGCTGCCGAACTTCTTCTCCAGCGGTTGGCACCTGCACCAGTCGCTTCGCGACCGCGACACCGCGAAGAACGCATTCACCAGTCACCGCGCCGAGGACGTCCTCTCCCCCGTCGGCACGCAGTTCGCGGCTGGGCTGATCGAGCACGCACGCGCCGCGACGGTGTTCTCCACCCCGACGATCACCGGCTACAAGCGGTACAAGCCGTACTCGTTCGCCCCGGACCGCACCGGGTGGGCCGTCGAGAACCGCGGCGCGTTCCTGCGCGTCCAGGGCGGCCCCACCGACCCGGGCGCGCACTTGGAGAACCGGGTCGGCGAGCCGTGCGCGAATCCGTACTACTACCTCGCCGCGAACATCGCCTCCGGGCTGGACGGCGTGCGCCGCCGGCTGACCCCGCCGCCGCTGGTCGAATCGGACCCCTACGCCGACGACGCACCACGGCTGCCGGCGAGCCTCTGGGAGGCCGTCGACCTGCTCGAGAAGGACGAGTTCTTCGCGCAGGCCTTCGGCGAAGGTTTCGTGAAGTTCGTCGTCGCGATGAAGCGAAACGAGTGCAACCGCTTCCTCGGTGAAGTCACCGACTGGGAGATGCGCGAGTACTTCGAGTTCTTCTGACGGGTAGGAGCGATGCCGCTCGAGAGCAACGCAGCGCCCATCCGGTACGCGGAGGTGCGCGAGGTGGTGCTGCCGCTGCTACGCCCGTTCGTCACCGGCTTCGGCATCACCGACTCTCGCCACACCGTCCTCGTCCATCTCGAGGACGAGAACGGCGCGGAGGGCTGGGGTGAGGCGGCGGCGCTCGACCATCCGTATTACCTGCCCGACACAACGAGCGGCACGTTCAGCACCATCGTCGAGTACGCGCTGCCGCTCGCGTTGGCGGCGGGCAGCCTCGACCCGGCGATCGTCGCCGCGGCGATGTCACCCATCCGCGGTAACACGTTCGCGCGGGCTGGTGTCGAGCATGCGTTCTGGTCGCTGGCGGGCGCGGCGGCTGGGACGTCGCTGCACGCGATGCTGGGCGGTGTGCGCGACGCGGTTCCGGTCGGTGAGAGCCTCAGCATCACCGAGAGCCTGGCCGAGACCTTGGACGAGGTCGCGCTGCGTCTCGAGCAGGGCTATCAGCGGATCAAGTTGAAGATCCAGCCCGGCTGGGACACCGACGTGGTCGCTGCAGTACGCGCGATGGTCGGCGACGCGGTGATGCTTCAGGTGGACGCCAATGCCGCCTACACGCCAGCCGACGCCGACCACCTTGCTGAACTGGAC
>DATFTS010000107.1:0-19577 GCA_035261645.1 Jatrophihabitans sp.
CGTCATGCCGTTTCATCCGGGTGACATCCTGTCGACGGGCACGCCGGGCGCGGTCGCGATCACGGGTGGGGACACGGTGGGCTGCCGCCTCGGCAACGGGTTGAGCGTCCTCACCAATCCGGTCGCCGACGACGACCCGGCATCCTGACCGCACGGCGGGCAGGTCAGGCCGAGCGGCCGTTGACCTTGCCCGCCGCGGACTTCTCGGCGACACCGGCAGGCGAGGATTCGTAGTGCTTCGCCAGCAGATCGCCGGCATTGGTGATGTGGGTGATCATCGCCGAGCGCGCCTTCTGACTACTGCGCCGCTGCAAGGCGTCGAGCACGGCGCGGTGGTCCTCGGTCGTCGACTTCGGCCAGCCCTCGATGCTCGCGTACAGCCGGTGCGGGACGCAGCGCACGGCCACGCCGACGAGCTGGGTTATCTTCGGCGATCCGGCGAGCTTGTTGATCGCGCGGTGGAAGTTCCAGTTGAGATCCTCGACCGCATTGAGATCCTTTTGTTTGGCCGCCTTCTCGATTGCGCGCTGCAGCTCCTCCAACTGACCAAGATCTTCGTCGGTTATTCCGCGCGCGGCCCGAGCGGCGAGCTCGCCGGCGAGCAGCGCCTGGGCGGTGAACAGGTCACGAATGTCCTCGGCGCCTAATGGCGAAACAGCGAATCCGCGTCGCGGTTCGAGGTGGACGAACCCCTCGCCGCGCAAGGCGAGCAGGCCCTCCCGCACCGGCGTCGCGCTGATCCCGAGCTCCTCGGCGATGGCCTCGGGCCTGATGAACTGACCGCTGCGCAGTTCGCCGGACATGATGAGGTCGCGCACGTACGACGCAGCCTCATCTCCGAGCTGCGGCCGCACGCTGCGGCGTCCTCTGGCTTCGATCACATCCGTGCTGTTCACACCGATCACGACCCAACTCTAATCGGCTCGCGCACCGGGAGCCATGTCTTGTATGCCGTTTGGAGGTACATAGCCATCATCCGACGCGCGTACGCCGGCGCCGCTGCCACGCGCCTCGAGCCACCGGACGATCTCGGTGTGATCGGCGGACGGATCGAGTTCCTGGGCGGCCTCCGACCACAGTGCGACGGCGGCGTGGCTGAGCGGAGCGAACACCTCGGCGTCGCGCTCCACCGCGAGCGCGATCCGCATATCCTTCAACATAAGGTCGAGCCGGAAGCCGGAGTCGAACGTGCGCGGCAACACGAAATTCGGCCACTTGTTCTCGGTCGATCCGCTTCGGCCACTCGATCCGTTCACAACATCGAGCACAACGCGTGGATCAAGTCCGAACGATCGCGCAGCCAACAATGCCTCGGATGTGACGAGCAAGTGCGTGGCCGACATCAAATTGTTCAGCGCCTTCATGGCATGCCCCGATCCCACCGCACCCACATGAACAACTCGGCGGGCAAGCACGTCGAGCACGCGGCGGGCGCGAGCCACCGCCTCCGGCCTGCCACCGACCATCGCCGTGAGTGTCCCCCGTTGCGCGCCGGACACGCCGCCCGACACGGGAGCGTCCACTAACTCGATGCCGTGCCGATCGGCCTCGATCGCGAGCTCTCTGGTTCGCCCGGGAACGGAGGAGCTCATGTCCAGCACCAGCGTGCCGGCGTCCATAGCGCGCAACAGTCCGTCACCGACGAGCACCTGGGTCACGGCGTCGGAGTCCGGCAGCACGAGAATCACGATCGGGCACCGCGCCACCTCGAGCAGACCCCCGCAGAGGGTTACGCCTGTGCCTGTCAGGCGCTCGCCGACCACCGGTGAAATGTCGAAACCGGCGACGCTGACGCCGGAGCCGGCCAACCGCGCCGCCATGGGAGCACCCATCTGGCCGAGCCCTACCAGCCCCACCGGTCCGGCGTTCTCCCGTGCCTCATTCATCACTGTTCGGCGACGCCTCGGCCGCCATCTCCGCCTGGACGCGGTCGGCGACCCGGAACGACTCCAGCGCCGCGGGCACTCCGCAGTAGATGGCGGTCTGCAGCAGTACTTCCTGGATCTCCTGGTGGGTGCAGCCGTTGCGCAGCGCACCGCGCACGTGGACGCCGAGTTCGTGGGAGCGTCCGAGTGCCGTCAACATTGCCAGATTGATCAGGCTCCGGGTGCGCCGCGGCAGGCCGGCGCGCGACCAGATATCGCCCCAGCAGGCTTCCGTGACGAACTCCTGGATCGGGCGGCTGAACTCGCTCGCGGCGGCCAGCGAGCGGTCGACATGCTCCGCGCCGAGCACATCGCGGCGGATCTCGAGACCGGCCAGATAGCGGGCGGACGGTTGCTCACTCACCATTGCTCCTCGTACCTCGTCAGTAACCGCGGCCGAGTTCGACCAGCCCGGACAACTCCGTGCCTTCGGCGAACCTCATCGTGTTGATGCGGACTCGTTCGCAGAGCGCCGCGTGCTTCAGTGCCGCGGGGTTGGCGACATGCGGCGTGATCAGGACATTCGGCAGCGCCCAGAGCGGCGACGACGCCGGAAGCGGCTCGGGATCAACCACGTCAAGGCACGCGCTGGCGATCACCCCATCGCGCAGCGCGGCGACCAGGGCATCGGTGTCGATCAGTTCACCGCGGGACACGTTGACAACAGCCGCGCTCGGCTTCATCACCGCGAATTCAGCGGCACCGAGTAGCGGGCGTGTTTGCGGCGTCGACGGGGCGCAGACGACGACGTGGTCGGCGCCTGGCAGCGCAGCCCGTAGCTGGTCGACAGCCAAGCTTTCGTCAGCACCTGGCACTGGCCGCCCGGATCGAGTGATCGCGACGGTGTGGGCGCCCAGCGCCGCCAGCAACGTGACCAGGTGCGTCCCGATGTCACCCGCACCGACAACGACTACGCGCGCGCCCGCGACGAGCGAGCCACCAGCCTGATCAGGCCGTTGCCAGGATTGCATCCGGGCATAGCGGGGCAGCTCTCGCGCGGCCGCGAGCACGAGCGCCAGCGCGTGCTCGGCCACCGCACGTCCGTAACAGCCACGCGCTGAGGTGAACGTGCGAGTTGTGTCGATCAGGCCGGCGTCGAGCCAGCGCTCGATCCCGGCGTCGGGCAGCTGCACCCAGCGGACATCGTCGTGCAGCACCGCGCGCAGGTCGTCGACCTGCTTCGACAACCACACGACGGCGGTGGCGCTGGCCGGGTCAGTAGTGACCTGGCCGCCGCCAGCGCGCACCGCGGTCTCCATCGCCGGCGATGCCTCGCCGCCGATGAAGACCAGAGGCGTCACGGGATCACGCAGCGAGCGGGATCGCCAGGGGGCGGACGGGGGCACCGGTTGCGCCGCGGAGCTTCAGGCACGCACCGACGTAGGCGAACTCGTAGACCCGGTCCCGCGCGAGTTCTTCGAGATCAAGAACCTCGATCATCGGCACGCCGGCCTCGGCGAGCAGATACGAGTGCACCGGCGGCCAGATCTCCCCCACCGGGGCGGGCTGCTGTTCCAAACCGACGTTGTCCGCGCCGATCGTGATGGCACCGGCCTTTGCGAGGAACTCTGCGCCTTCCCGGTTCAGTCCGGGCGAGTTGTACAGGTAGGCATCGTTGTTCGGCCAGGTGGTCATCCGGCCCGTCCGCACCAGGACGACGTCACCGACCCGCAGCTCGGTCCCCTGCCGTTGCAGCGCGTTGCGCAGGTCCTGTTCACCGACGCCGTAGCTGTCCGGAAGCATGTCGACGTTCTGTGTCGCCGGGATGTCGAGCAGGATGCCGCGGGCAATCACCGGCGGGTGCTTGTCCGCGCCGCAGACATCCCAGACCCGCCCGATGTGCTCGTCGGCGGAGAAGTTGTTCCAGATCTTGTTGTGGTAGCCGTAGTGGTTCAGTGTGTCCACGTGCGTGCCGGTGTGCGTGTACAGCGCGATCGAGTCGCCGGAGTAGCTGACGATCTCGTTCTTCTCCTTGCCCAGGCCGGTGATGTCGTCGTTCACCGTTCCTTGCGGCGTGTGCGACAGCCAGATCTGGAAGCTCAGGTCACCGGTCATCGTCCACGACGGCATGTTCGTGAACAGATCGGTACTCATGTCGTAGATCTTGCGAGGGTCCACGTTCGCCAACACCGCACGCATCGACTCCGGGTTGATCAGGTTGAGCATCCCGATCTGGTCGTCGCTGCCGAACGGGCTCGTCGACACTTCCTGGAACCTGCTGTTACGTGCCGCGATGAGATCCTTCTGTTCCTCGTTCACCACTGTGGGTCCGCACACGATTCCTCCTGTTGGGTGCTTCGATCCGCTTTGCGAATTCGGTCAGCCGAGCGGCTGGTTGCCTTAGGCCGGCGAGGTGATGCCGGTGTAGGACTCCGGTCGCCGGTCCTCGAACAGCGACACCTCGTACTCGCCCGGCTGCACGACGATCCTCTTCTCGGCCGAGAACGCGAGATCGATCTCGGCCGTGACCAGCGCATCGCCCTTCTCGGCCAGGCCGAGCACGTTGCCGCGCGGATCGATGATCTGGCTGTTGCCGCGGAACTGGATGCCCGCCTCGACGTCGCCACGGCTCACCACGACGAGGTACACATGGTTCTCGGCCGCGCGCACGCGCACCATGTGGTTGGCGATGATGTCGACGGTGTCGGGCCACACCGAGGGCTGGGCGATGATGTCGGCACCTGCGAGCGCCAGGCACCGTGCCGACTCGGGGAAGCGGATGTCGTAGCAGATCGCAAGGCCGACCCGGCCGATCGGTGTGTCGAACACCGCTGGTGCGCCCGCCGGCCCCGGCGTGATGAACCGATCCGCGCCGAGATACGGGATGTGCTGCTTGCGATACGTCCCGATCAGGCCGTCCGGGCCGATGAGCGCCGCGGTGTTGTAGACGGTCGAGCCGGCGTCTTCGATGAGGCCCACGACCGCCACCAAGCCGGCGGCACGGCAGGTATCGATCACCGTGCCCAGTTCGGGTCCGTCGAGTTCGAGAGCTGTCTGCTGTACCGCTTCCGCGGTGTCGAACATGTAGCCGTTCAGGATCGTCTCGGGGAAGACGACGAACTGCACGCCCTCCGAGGCAGCCTTGCGAATGGTGTCGCACACTCGGCGCACGTTGTCGGCGACCTGACCGAGGTCGGCCCCGATCTGTGCCACCGCCACCATCGTCTTCGTCATCTCAGCCCTTCCCTTCTTGACGTCACGTGCAAAACGAAGCTGTGAAGATTTCGGCCAGGGTCTCCGGCACGACCGGGATCGGCGCACCTGCCAGCAGGCGAGTCTGGGTAAGGGTGCCGGCCACCAACTCGGGAACGTCGGACGCGGTGAAGCCGAACTCGTTCACGCTCCGCGGGCCGCCGGTCGCCGCTACCAACCGGCGCAGCCAGGTTCCGAGCGCTTCGGCGGGCGGGCAGTCGATGCCCTCTCCCTGGGTCACGAGTTGCACCGCACGATCATGTCGCTCCGGCGCGCCGATGTAGGTGCGGTCGAACACAGCCGGAGCGGTCACGACCACCGACATCCCGTGTGGGACGAGCGCAGGGCCTGCGCCGAACTGCGGCGGGCGATATGACTTCACCAGTCCGGCGACGGCATATGCGGCCGAGTGCGGGATGTGCGCGCCGGCAGTTCCCATCCGCGAGAACAGCGCGCCAAGTGCCATACCGGTGCGTGCATCAAGATCTTGCGGGTCCAGGATGGCCCGCTGCAGGTAGCGGCCCATCAGGCTCAGCGCCTTCTCGTTCCAGACATCGCTGATGGGAGTCGACCCCGCATACAGCGGCCGAGTTGTGCCGTTAGCCGCTCGCGCACGCCGATTGAACGGCTTCGAGGTGTACGACTCGAGCGTCTGGATCAATGCGTCGTACCCAGCTGACGCCGTGACCCATGACGGTGCGGACACCGTGTTCAGCGGGTCGACCATGGCCAGGGTGGGACGTAACCGCTGATCCGACACGGCTCCCTTGACATGCCGTTCGGTGAGATTGACGATCGCGACCGCGCTGCACTCCGAGCCGGTGCCGGCGGTCGTCGGAATACCGATCATCGGCTTGAGCGGCCCGGCGATCTCGCGGCCCGCTCCGTGCGGCGGTGTCAGGTAGTCCTCGAGTTCACCACCGCCGGACAGCAGGAGGTTGATCAGCTTGCAGGTGTCCAGGCTGCTCCCGCCGCCCACGCCGACCAGGCCGTCGAACGATCCGCCGTCCAGTTCCTCGAGCGCACGACGGATGGACACGTCGGTCGGCTCGACATCCACGCCACTCCACACCTGCGCGTCGATCGACGCGGCGCGGGCGAACTCGCTGATCCGGTCCGGGAGCCCGGTGGCGACCAGCCCCGGGTCGGTTACGACGAGCACCCGCTGCACGCCCGCGCGCGTCAGCTCGCGGCCCACATCGTCAGTGGCCCCGAGCCCGAACCGGATCGGCGCCGCCTGCCAGGCAAACACCGACTCGGCCCCAGGGCCCTGGTCAGCCGTCCACTGAGCGACGTCGGTCTCAGTCGGCTGAATGGTTACTGTCACGCGAGTCATCCGTCCCACCGTTGCGGTAAACCGAGCGCACGTACTTGCTCGTCCGGCACGTCGATCTCCAACTCGAGCAGCGCGGAACTCATCGTCTTGCCGTGCCCGTCCACGTGCAGAGACGTCGTCACCGAGTCGCTGCCGGCGCGACTGCAGACGAAGGTCAGCGCAGGCAGTTTGGGCATCTCGTATCGGACGACGTCGCCCACGACGCGATCACGTAGGTGCGCGCCGATCCGCGCCGGCTGTGCCAGCTCGCACAGGACGGGGTACCACGCGGGGTCGTACGGGATCAGTGACAGGGTGATCAGCTGGCCTTTGTCACCGGCGCGCGAGTGAGCAACCTCGTGCAAAGCGATCTTCACGCAGCACCGCCAAGCTCCATGAAGTCGAGCTCGACGTCAGCCCGCGGGATGGTTGTGGAGAGCACGCCGATGACCTCGTCGGTCCTCGTCCGCAGCCCACCGCCACCTGCCGGTCCGTTCGTGTACAGCGCGGTCACCGCATCGGCAACGACTTCGGCGAGTTCCGCTGAGTTGGCGATCGCAGCGACGCGCAGGCGGCACTCGTAGGGCTGATACCGGCGGGCGAGTTCCTCGCCGTGAATCGAGCTCACACCGACGAGATCGACGCGAAACTCCTCGACCTCGTCACCGATCCAGCTACGGACGAGGTCTCCGGCCAGCCGCGCACGGCCGACGGCGCCTCGTCCGGCGTAAGAGATCTCGCCCTCGCTGCGAAAGCCTGCTCGATAGCCGACGCTCACCTTGAGCGAGTCCGGACGCGGCCGGCCGGCGGCGCCGCGGACCTGGACCGCATCCGGGCCGACCTCATCGATCTCGATGTCGGTGAAGTCGAGCGTGACGTCCGGCGTCAGGTAAGCGCGTGGGTCAGTCACTTCGTAGAGCAGCTGTTCAATGGCGGTGTGCCGGTCGACCACGCCGCCGGTGCCGGTCAGCTTCGTCAGCGTCGCCTCGCCCGTCGCGGTTACCGCCGCGATCGGATAGCCGAGGTTGTCCAGCCCCGGCACCGGCTTGAGCGGAAGGTCGGCGTAGTAGCCGCCGGTCAGTTGACCTGCGCACTCCATCAAATGCCCCACCAGGGTGCCTCGGGCGAGCGCGTCCCAATCGTCGAGCTGCCAACCGAACTCGTGGACGAGTGGAGCGAGGCAGAGCGAGGGGTCGGCGACCCGGCCGGCCACGATGACATTTGCCCCGGACTCCAGTGCCGGTAGCAGGGCGTCGGCGCCGATGTAGGCATGCGCGGACACCAGCTCGCCGTGTTGATCGAGCGCGACCCCGTCCTCCCACGCCGGGGCGGACACGTCCAGCTGCGCGAACACGTCGTCGCCGGTCACGACTGCGACGCTCACCGCCCCGGATATGCCCAGCTCATCGGCGATCTCGACGAGCCGATGGCCGGCGGCCACCGGGTTAGCAGATCCGAAGTTCGTCACCAGCCGCGTTCCAGTCGCGACGATCTCCGGCAACAGCGCGCGGGCCCGCCGTTCGAGCAGCGCGTCGTAGCCGGCACGGGGGTCGCGGGTCCGCCGCAGCTGCCCGAGTGCGATCGTCCGTTCGCCGAGGCATTCGAGAATCAGGTAGTCCAGCCGTCCCTCGCGAACCAGGTCGACCGCCGGACCCAACCGATCACCGGCGAAGCCCGCACCACACCCGATTCGCAACGGGGCGGTGCGGATGCCTGGCGTCATGGCAACCTTCTTCCCCTTGCGTCCGGACGATGAGGCGAGCAGATCAGTATTTTATATAGAATAGTTGACGTTGTCACTGCTCTGCCCCGCGCCGATAGCGCAGGTTGAGCATCTCGCCGCGGAACTGTTCGTCGACGAGGTTGCCGTCGTGGTGGACCAACCGGCCGCCGCAGATGGTTGCTGCCGGCCAGTACCCGAGCTTCATGCCTTCGTACGGCGAGTAGTCGACAGCAGAGGGCAGATCGCTCGCACGCACCGTATGTGGCCCGGCATCGAGCACGACCAGGTCGGCGTCGGCGCCCACGGCGACGATGCCCTTGCCCGGCAGGCCGAAACGCAGCGCTGCGTTGCGCGAGGTCATCGCGACGGCCCGTTCCATGCTCAGCCCGCGATCATCGACCATGTGGGTCAGCAGCAACGGCAGTAGCAGGCCCAGGCCGGGTAGTCCGGCACGTCCGCTGACGAAGTCCTGCTTCGCCTCGCTCGGCCACACGTTGTGGTCGGATCCGAAGAAGTCGAACTCGCCGGCAACCATGGCATCCGACAGGCGCGCGGCAAGTTCCGGGCCACGAATCGGCGGCGCCACCTTGCCCTGCGGACCGATCTCGCTGTCGGTCGACAGCAGCAGGTAATGCGGGCAGGACTCGAGCGTGACGTTCGCATACCCCACGGCGTGTCGGGCACGGATCGCCTCCATGCTCGAGACGTGCACGATCGTCACCGGGCAGTTGCTCTGCTCGGCGAGATAGATAGCCGACAAGGCGGCGTCGCCCTCTGCCCGTGCCGGCCGGCTCTGCTCGTACGAGGCCAGGCTGCGCATCCCGGTCGCAACCTGTTCGTGCGTGCAGTACTCGACGATGTCGCCGTCCTCGGCGTGCACCAGCGCCTGACAGCCGTGTGCGGCGATGGCCTGAAAGGCACGTTCGAGTTGCGAGTGGTTCAAGCTGCCGATCCCGCCGAGCGCCGTGGCCTCGGCACCACGGTAGGGCATGAACATCTTGAAGGTGCGCGCCCCGGCCGCGACGGCGCGCGGCACCTCGCGCAACTGATCCTCGTTCATGATGTAGCCGTGGAACAGCACGTTCACCCGTGTCTGCGGCGCCGCGACTTGCAGCCCGTCCTCGAATGCCTGCACCATCGAGCCCTGCCCGAACTTGGCGTAGTTCAGGATGGTCGTCACGCCGCCGGCTATCGCTGCTCGCGTCTCGTAGTCGAAGTTCGCCTCGCGGGAAAGCCCAGGCACGTGGCTGTACTCGGGTGCCAACTCACCGACATGAGAATGGGTATCGATCGCACCCGGAATCGTCCAACGGCCATCCGCTTCGAGGACCGCACGCGCAGCACCGAGCGGCTCGTCCGCCGACGTGATCGCGACGATGCGACCTGCTCGAACGCCAATGTTGCGCAGCTCGCCCGCAGAGTCGATGCGCGCTCGAGTGATCGCGAGATCCAGTTCGGTCATGTTGCCCTCCTCGCCCCTCACAGCAGTGCCTGCCACAGGTCGAGCAGGTAGTCCTCCGCTGCAGCGGCGCTCAGTTGCTGCGCCATCCAGGCGCTCATCTCAGCCGGACCGCGCGTGACTCGGTGGCGCTCCAGAACCGCGATCGCCGCGGCCGCGGTGAGTTGGTAGTCGATGATGTTCTTGAGTTGGCCACTGTCCGCGAGCAGTTCATCAGCTGCGTCCGCATCAAGCGTCTGTCCGGCGAGCCGGGCGAAGTCCGCGAATGCCGCGTCCTCGATGTCGGCCAGATCCGCGGCGGCGTATCGGCCGGCTACCTCGTCGGCGATCGTCTCGTAGAGCTGCAACCAACGATCGCGAGCCGGCCCGTCGAGCCAATGCTCGGCCGCATGCAAGACCAAGGCGTGGTGCCGGATCATGCTGTACGCACCGGGAGGTTGGGCGGCCTGCACCTGAAGCACGTCATTGGTGAAGGCCATCTCCAACCGGGAGCGGTCCTGCAAGCAACGGCGCAGATCCGGGCGCCGGTCCAACGCCGGCCGATACGCAAGCTCCAGCAGCCGCAAGAAGAACGCACCGTCGGGCAGATGCCCGAGCACCATGTCGTCGTGCCGGTCGAGCGGCCAGGACAGCATGAAGTTGCCGAACGGCGCCTGCGCGACGTCCGTCACGCACTCTGCGACAACGCGGCGTGACGCACCGCCGGACGCGAGCACCGCGTCACGCAGTTGATCGACGCGATGCTGAGCCTTCGCGATCCATGGCGCGGTGTCCGCCGACGTAATGGCTGTGTCGGACACGTCGGCCGTCGCTTCAGAGACCATTGACGAGTCCGCCGTCGACGCGCACCTGCGCTCCGGTGACGTAGGAGGCAGGCCGTCCGCACACGAACGCCACGACCGCCGCGAACTCCTCCACCGTGCCGTAGCGCCCGACAGGAATCGTCGCCTGGCTCTCAGCTCGGACGGTGTCGATGTCCTTGCCGGTGTTGTGTGCACGGTTGGCGTCGAGTTGCCCGACGCGGGCGGTGTCGATCCGTCCTGGCAGCACCATGTTCACGGTGACGCCGTCGCCGGCAACTTCGCGCGAGAGCAGCTTCAAGTACGACGCCAGTGCGGTGCGGTACATGCTCGATGTGGCCAGGCCGGGAATTGGTTGCTGCACCGCGCTCGATCCCACGGCGACGATCCGTCCCCACGATCTCGACCGCATGCCCGGCAAGCACTCGCCGACCAGCTGAACGGGACCGTCGAGCAGCACCTTCGCGGCGGCCTGGCCGTCCGCGGGCCGCAGACTTGCCGCGTCCGAGGGAGGTGGGCCACCGCCATTGAGCACGAGGACGTCGATCTCGCCGAGCTGGCTGCGAACCTCTTCGACCGCCCGGCTGATGCTCTGCGGATCGGTGAGGTCGAGCGCAACGCCGATCGCCGGAGCCGCGGCCGTGGCCAACCCGGCCGCCTGGTCTGCGGCGACGTCCGCGCGCCGTCCGCAGATCGCGACGTGCGCGCCCTCCGCTGCGAGTGCCGTCGCCACGGCGAGGCCGAGGCCGCTGGTCGCGCCGGCCACCAGCGCGACGCGACCGGAGAGTCCGAGATCCATCAGCGACCCAACCCCTGCACGGCGCGGAAGTGCGCGTCGGTGAGCGCAGTCAGCGAGTCGGGAAAGGGCAACGCCGGCGGGCGGACCGCGGCGGAGGACAGCACGCCGCGCCGACGCAGATTCTCCTTGCGGATCGACAGGCCGACCTTCACCTGCGCCTCGTAGTTGATCAACGGCAGCCACGGCGCGATGACGGCACGGGCAGCGGGGTAACCGCCGTCGCGCCACGCGGCCACGACCTTGACCAGCACCTCCGGGTACGAGAAGCCGGTCATCGCACCCGCCGCACCCGCTTGCAGTTCATCGAGCAGGCCCAGGCCGCCGAGTCCCCCGAACAGGGGTACCTGGGTGTGCGCCGCCAGTTCGGCGATCGCCAGCGACGTCGGCGGGTTTTCGCACTTCACTGCGGCGATGCAGTCGCATCGCCGCAGCATCTCGACGATGTCCTCCGAGCTGACCTGCACGCCGCTTGCGATGGGATAGTCCTGCAACACGACCGGCAGCTCGGAGTGCCTGTGGATTGCGTACAGGTGGTCAACCACGGTCTCCGGCGACGTCGAGTTGATCTGCACCATCAGCGCCGCGAGCGGCGCGCGCGCCGCGCCGACCGCAGCCCCGGCCTCGTCCAAGGCTGCCGCCGTGTCAAGCGCAGTGAGGCCCACAACGACGCGGTGCGCTCCGATCACCTCACTGGCCCGGGTCACGACGTGCGCGCGTTCGGCAGGAGTGAGCCGGGCGGCCTCGCCGAACACGCCCAGCGCCACGACCCCGGTGACATCGGCCTTCTTGAACAGATCCAGCGCCGCGTCCAGCGACCCCTCGTCCAGCGCCAATGTCTGCGCGTCAAAGGGGGTCGGCAGCACACCCCACACACCGGGTTCGAGCGAGCGCATGTAGTTCAGCTCCTTTGTCCAACCGATCGGGAAACGACCTTCACAGGAAGCGAAGGTCGGCCCCCTCGTTCGCCTGCAGAACGTTTTCCGCGTGCAGTCGGCGCCAACCACGGGCCGGGACGGTGCGCGGACGCAGCTGCGCCCGTCGCCGGTCCAGCTCCGGCTCATCGACGAGCAGATCGATGCGCCGGTTGGCCACGTCCAGGCGAATCAGGTCACCGTCACACACCAGCGCGAGGGGGCCGCCTGCCGCGCTCTCCGGTGCGCAGTGCAGGACAACCGTCCCGTAGGAGGTCCCGCTCATGCGCGCGTCTGACACGCGCACCATGTCGCGCACTCCGGCGGCGGCCAGTCGGCGCGGGATGGGCAGCGAGCCGGCTTCGGGCATCCCTGCACCGATCGGGCCGGCATTGCGCAGCACCAGAACGTGATCCGGCGTGACATCGAGCTCGGGGTCGTCCAGCCGAGCGGCCGCGTCCTCCGGAGAGTCGAAGACCAGCGCGGGGCCCTCGTGCTGGAGCAGTTCCGGCGACGCTGCCGACACCTTCAACACCGCGCCGTCGGGCGCGAGCGATCCGCGCAGGACGGCGAGGGCGCCGACCGGGCCGAGCGGGTCGGCAAGCGGGCGGATGACGTTCTGCCACCCGGCTGGCGGGTCTACCGACTCGAGCAGTTCACCCAGGCTGCGTCCGGAGACCCCGACGTGGGACAGGTCAAGCACGTCGGCCAGCGCCTTGAGTAGCACCGGGACACCGCCGGCGTTGTGGAAGTCCTGCATGTACGCCCGACCGGACGGCTTCAGGTCGACGAGCAGCGGAACCGTGCGCGCGATGCGATCGAACTCATCCAGTGGCAGTTCGACGCCGGCCCGGCGTGCCACCGCGAGCATGTGCACAATCGCGTTGGTCGAGCCACCAAGTGCGGCAAGCACCCGCAACGCGTTGCCGAACGCGGAGGGCGTGAGGATGTCACGTGGCAGCCGCGGACTCCTCGCCAACTCGACGGCCCGTCGACCGGTCGCGGTCGCGTGCCGCAGCCGGGCGCCCGTGGGCGCCGGCGGCGACGCGCCGCCAGGCAGCATCATCCCCAAGGTCTCAGCCATGCAGGCCATGGTCGACGCCGTACCCATCACCATGCAGGTGCCTGCGGTGTTGACCAACTGCGCCTCGACCTCATCGATCTCCGCTGCGCTCAGCTCGCCGGCCCGATGACGAGCCCAGAACCGGCGGCAGTCGGTGCAGGCGCCCAGGCGCTCACCACGCCACGAGCCGGTGATCATCGACCCGACCACGTCGACGATGACGGGCACGTCGGACACCGCGGCGGCCATCAACTGGGCCGGCACGGTCTTGTCGCAGCCGCCGAGGAGCACGACCGCGTCCATGGGCTGAGCCCTGATCACTTCTTCGGTGTCGATCGCGAGCAGGTTGCGCAACAGCATGGACGTGGGCGAGAGGAAGCTCTCGCCCAGACTGATCGTCGGGAACACGAACGGGACGCCGCCCGCTTCCATGACGCCGCGGCGCACGTTGTCGACCAGGCCGGGCATCAGCCGGTGACAAGGGTTGTAATCCGAGGTCAGGTTGGCGATGCCTATGAGTGGACGGGCAAGATCGTCAGCGTCGTAGCCGGCACCGGCGAGGAACGCGCCTCGCAGATAGCGGGAGAAGCCGGGGTCGCCGTACGACGTCAGGTTGCGTCCCACGCCGAACGGCATGGTCTCCCCCGCTTCGGTGGATCCCTCACTCATCGTCGGACATCGGTTCACCGGCGCCGCAGGCGCAGGTAGTCCCAGCCGCCGTTGAAAAGGACCGCGACGATCAGCACGAGGCCGTACGCGATCTGGAGGACGAAGGACGAGACCTGCACGAAGCTCAGGATGTTCTGGATGAGGAACAGCGATGCCCCGCCGGCCGCCGCGCCGACCAGCCCGCCGCGGCCACCGGACAGGCTGATCCCTCCGACCGCGGCGCCGGCGATGGCGATCAGCGTGTACTGCGGCCCGACGGTCGCATCTGCGCCGCCGAGCACCGCGGTGAGCAGGATGCCGCCGACACCGGCCATCGCACCCGAGAGCACGAAGGCGACGAAGCGCACCACGGTCACCGGCACGCCGGCGGTGAACGCCGCCCGATCGTTACTGCCCACTGCGATCAGGTTGCGCCAGAAGGCGGTACGCAGCAGCAGGAACCAGAGGACGCCGAGACCGATGAGCACGAACACCGCGTTCGGAATCTGGCCGGTGGTGCCGGACAGGGCTGCGATGCCGGGCGGAACCACGCCGCCGGGACTCGGCATCAGTTGTGTTGCCAGCCCGGCGAACACCAGGTAGGTGGCCAGCGTCGCGATGATCGGCGCAACCCGAAGGATTGCGACGAGCGCGCCGTTGACCGCGCCGGCAGCCATGCCGAAGAGGATGGCGAGCAGCCAGAGGGCGAAGGTGTTGGTCACGCCGCGCGGCGCGAGTTCGCCGGCGACGAGCACGCTGATCAGACCTGCCGACGGGCCGACCGACAGATCTACGCCGCCGCCACCGGCCAGGATGGGCGGCGTCATGGCCATCGCCAGCACGATCAGCGGCGACGCTGCGATGAGCGCCTCCTGCCAACCTTGGTTGTTGATGAACCCGTGATTGACGACCGCGTTGATGATGATCAGACCGACGAGGATGACCAAAGCGGGGACGAAGTACGGGATGCGTCCGACGTTCCACCGGATCCGGGGGCTTTGGGTTGCTTCCTTCGCGGGCGCAGTGACCGTGGTCATGACGCACCACCCTGGGCCGCACCGGCCACGACGTTCTGCCCGAACATCGCTTCCAGGATCTCGTCGTAGCCCATCTGATGTCGATCAAGCAGCGCCTGGACCGACTGGTCCCGGAACACCGCCACGCGATCGCAAACCTGCACCAATTCCTCGATCTCCGTCGAGAGCAGCACCACGGCGACATCGCTGTCGGCGAGCCTGCGCAGAAGCTGGTAGAACTGCCGCTTCGTGCCGATGTCGACGCCCCGCAGTGGGTCGTTCATCACCAGGACGCGCGGCTGCGCGGCGAGCCAGCGGCCCACCAACACCTTTTGCTGATTGCCACCACTGAGCCGGTCGACCGGCGCTCGGATGTCGGCGACCTCCACGTCGAGTCGCTCGACGAGTGACTGCGTCCGCGCCAGCAGTCGCCGCATGCGGAAGCAGCCCAACGTGGTGTCCTCGCCCATCGTTGCCATGAGCATGTTGTCGACGACGGAGAGTGGCGCGAACAGGCCCTCGACCTGCCGGTTGCCGGGCACGTACACGGTGCCGTCCTTCACCGCCCGGCCGTAAGACCGCACCGGCTTCGTACTCAGGTCCGGCTTGACGCAGACGACCTCGCCACTCGCCGGCGGGCGAAGGCCGACCAGGGTCTCCAGGAACGCCGCGCCTCCGTGACCTTCGAGCCCGGCAACTCCCAGCACCTCGCCGGCCCGTACCTCGATCAGGAATCTTCTGGAGTTCTCGCGCAGTGAGACGTCGGCGCGTATCCGCACTGACTCCACGCGCCGCTCGCCGGCCGCTTCTTCACCGCCCGGCACTGATGCGCCGGCATCCGGCTTGTGCGAAAGCTCGTCCAGGTTCTCCAGCGACTCCTTCGACGCGCGCTGGCTCATCAGTCTCAACAGCGCGTCCGGCGTGGCAGCCGCCTGCTCGAGCGTGCCTACCATCGCGCCGCTGCGCAGAACGGTGGCGCGATCGACGAAGCTCTGCAGTTCGTCCATCCGGTGCGAGACGAACAGCACCGACCGTCCGCTCCTGGTCTGCTCACGCAGCACGTCGAACAGCGCGTCACGCGTCTGCAGGTCGAGCGCGGAGGTCGACTCGTCCAGGATGAGCAGCCGCCATTGTCTGGTCAGCGCCCGGATGATCGTGAGCACCTGCCGCTGCGCCAGGGACAGATGGACGACCGAGCCGTCGAGCACCGAGGTTTCGAGGCCGAACTTCTCGAAGTACTCCAGCGCTCGCTCGCGCTCGGCCGAACGGCTGGCACCGCGTCGCGCAATGCCGTCCTGGCCGAGGAACACGTTGTCCCGCACCGACGACTCCGCCGAGATCAGCGTCTCCTGGAACACGGTGACAATGCCGGCACGCTGCGCCGCTCGTGGCGACCGGAACACGACTCGCCGGCCGTCGACGGCGATCGTTCCGCTTGATGCAGGCATCACCCCGCTGAGCAACTTGACCAGCGTCGACTTCCCCGAACCGTTCTCGCCGATCAGGCCTCGGATCTCGCCCGGGAGCATCTCGAATGAGAGGTCATGCAACGCGACGGTCTTGCCGTAGGCGTGGTGGATGTCGTGCATCGTGAGCATCGGGGAAGGCATCTCACCCTGCGCGGGCTCGGCGGTCTCGGTCGTGGTCGTGGTCACGGACGGCTCCTTTCTCAGATCCGCTGCGCGACCGAGCGTTCCCGCCCGTAGGTCGCCACCAGGGCGAGAATGATCAGACCTAGGAAGACCTGCTGCATGCTGACGCCGACCTTGAGGCCGATCAGCAGTGTCTGCACCTCGATGGTGATGAACGCGCCGGCGATCGTCCGCCCGTATCCGCCGCGACCCCCGATCAGCGCCGTCCCACCGACAACCACCGCAGTGATCGTCGAGAACAGGTAAGGCTGGCCGATGTCGGCCGACGCACCACCGCTGAACCCGGCCAGCAGCACGCCCGATATGCAGGCCGAGATGGCTCCCACGGTGTACACGACGATGCGAGTGACGACTGGATTGACAAGCGACAGCGGCGCCGCGGTCGGGTTGGCGCCGAGCGCGAAGATCCGCCGCCCGATGGTGGTGCGACGTTCGATGAGCAGCACGAGGACAGCCAGGACCAACCAGATCAGCACCGAAGCCGGGATCGGGAGCCCGAAGCTTCGTCCCACCGGAGACACCGCGTCGACGATGAAGTGCGGCACGACACCGCCGGTGTTGCCGTGCGTGTGTTCGAGGATCCCCCCGGTGATGATCGAGCCCGTTCCCAAGGTGACGACCAGCGGATGCAGGTTGAACAGGCTGGAGAGCACCCCATTGACCACTCCGATGACGATGGAGAGGCCGAACAGTACGAGGCAGATCGATGGGAACGACCAATGGTTCAGGGTCAGCGTCGCGACGAGCACGTTGGCCAGCCCGATCGTGGCCGGAATCGACAGATCGATGCCGCCGATGAGGATGGCCAGCGTCTGTCCGATGCAGGCGATGCCGAGCACGGCCGCAAGCACCAGCACGGACAGCAGCCCGGATTTGGAGAAGATGGACGGCAGCTTGATTCCGACCACCACGAAGAGGATCACTGGAGCGGTGTAGACGGCGAGCGTCGGTTGCCACCAGCGTCGCCACCCGGAGTTCTTGCCTGCGTCGTTGTCCCGGTCCGTTGTCGCATCTGAGACTGACGCAGCCGTGGTCAAGTTCTGGGTCAAGTGACCGGACCTCCCATCCGACATCCGAATACTTCGGGTGGCGGCAGCCGCCGAAGCGGCTGCCGCCACATCAGATGTGTTGCTAGTTGCTGTTCAGCGAGAGCAGTGGCGAGGTGAGTTTCGCCGGGGTGTTACCGCCGGAGAACAGCTGGCTGAAGAAGTCCGCTGACACCGGCTCGCCACCGGCCGGCTCCGCGTTGCACGTGCTGTTGATCGTGTAGCTCGGCTTGTAGTACTGGTCGAAGTTGCTCTGGTCGATGGTGGGCAGCGGGTAGAGCACCATGTTGCCCTTCATCTTCTGGCCGGCCAGCATGTGCAGCGCGACCTGGAAGGCCATGTAGGTGACCTGCCCGCCGCTCTGCGGGAAGCCGATCGATGGCTTGCCGGATTCCTTCACCGCGGCAAGCCAGTAGCAGCCGCCCTCGAAGCCGGTGATGAACGGAATCGGCCGTCCGGCCTGCTGCAGGGCCTGATACGCCGGCACTGCGCAGGTGCCGCCGTCCCACACGCCGTCGACCTTCTCCGGGTGCGTTGCGAGGAACTGCAGCATCTGGGACTTGCCGGTAGACGCCGTCCACTGGGATGTGATGCTCGAGATCTTGATTCCCGGGTTGTCCTTGAACACCTTCTCGGCTGCTGCCTGCCTGGTGTCGGACGCGGCAACACCGGGGATGCCGTCGCACATCACCACGTTGCCCGTGCCATGCAGTTGGTCCACCAGCCACTGGGCCGATGTTGCGCCTGCGGCGTATTCGGCGAAGTCCATCTGGATGTCGTCGGTGCACGCCGTTCCTGTCTCCATGCTGATGACCAGCACGCCCTTCGCATGTGCGTGGGAGTACGCCTGGCAGAGACCGGTCGACGACGGCTGCATCGCGAAGATCACCTGGCAACCCTGCTGCACCATGTTGTTGACCTGCGTGGCCTGCTGTGTCGCGCTGTTGTTGGCGTCCGCGACGATCAAGCTGCCCTTGACGAGGTTCTGCGTCTTCAGCTGGTTCCACAGGTTCTTGGCGACGTCCAGTCCTTCGACGCGCCATGAGTTGCCTTGATACGCACTGCTGTAGCAGAACTGCCACGGAGCCTTCGGCGGCGTCCAGTCGGCGTAGGGGTTGGGCCCGAGACGCATCCAGTTCCAATAGCCGTCGGCGGACTTCTGCAGGGCGGCCGGAATGTACTTCTGCAGCGCCGCTGCTTGGGCTGCGTTCGGCTTGGCCTGTCCCGGGCTGAGCGCGGTGTAGTCGCCGCTGCTGCTACCTCCGCCGGTTCCGGATGAGCTGCACGCCGCGACGCCGAACGCGATCGCAACGATGACAGAGACGAGGGACAACTGCATTCGGCGCTTGTTGTGCACGGTGCCTCCTGTGTGGGACAGCCGAAGGCTGCCTGCCGTAAGAACTCAGACCGCGAGCCGTGCTCAGGCATTTCGCCGGGGAGCAGCCGAGACCCGACTATTTGAGGCGCCGGAGCGGTGGGCCAGCTCGACTCCGGGTGAGCCTGCCTCGGCAGACTATAGAATGTCAAGGATTGAGTTCGGCCGTTTCCTTGTTGTGATCACCGTCGGTGGGCAAGTCAAAGAGCCATTTGTACGGCCAGATCTTCGCGGCTCGGTCCGCAAACCCGCTCGGGCCGAGAAACAGCAGTTTTCACGGGGATTATCAGACGCTCCGAACTCCACCTCTTGACAGCGCTGGGCAAACTTGGTCTTGTTTGGCCGTGCCTATGCGTCAGCGCTGCGACACGGGCGGATCTGGCCTCGTCGTGCGGCCGCGCGGATGAGCACTCAGGCGGCGGCTGACGCCTTCGCACGTGCGTTGCGCACGGCCGGCACACGTACCGTCTTCGGCCTTCCAGGCGGCGGCAACAACCTCGAGGTCGTCGGCGCGCTAGGTGCTCACGGCATCGATTTCGTGCTGGCCCACGGCGAGACCGCTGCGACGATCATGGCGGCGGTGCACGCGGACGTGACGGGGCTGCCCTCGGCGGTCGTCGTGACGCGCGGGCCAGGCGCGGCCAGTGCGGTGA
>DATFTS010000108.1:0-5637 GCA_035261645.1 Jatrophihabitans sp.
AGCCACACGGCGTCGCCGGTGAGCCACATCGACACCGACGCGCCGGCAGCGAGCGCGGTCGACGCGACGGTGAACGCCTGCGCGCAACGTTCCGGCGCCTCCGTCCCGGACGTGCACTTGACGACGAGCGAGCGTGGCGCGGTCATCCGCCCATCCTGCTGTACCGTCCCGCATGTGGAAGCGACTTACTTCGCGCTTCTGGTCTGCGCGTTCCTCGCCGTCGCCGCCGCCGCGGCCTACGTAGTGGTCAAGCTGACCCACCAGCGCTAACGACTGCTGATGCAACCCGACACGTCGGACCTGCGCACCGGCCCGCCAATCCACGACGCTCTGCTTGCGCTGCTGCCGCTGGTCGGTGAATGGTCCGGCGAGGGGCGCGGCGCCGTCGCGTCGTCAGGGCGGCAGTTCGCCTTCGGGCAACACGTCCGCATCGTCCACGACGGCCGGCCGTTCCTCGCCTACGAGTCGCGGTCGTGGCTGCTGGACGAGTCCGGGGCGGTCATCCGGCAGGCGTGGCGGGAGAGCGGGTTCTGGCGTCCCGGCACCGGCCCGGACGACGTCGAGCTCGTGATCGCGTCCAACACCGGCCAAGCCCTGGTGTTCGCCGGCACCGCCGGCGACCAGCGCTGGGACATCGAGACCGTCTCCGCCGAGCATGCACCGACTGCGAAGGACGTCGCCGGCGAGCGCCGGCTGTACGCGCTGATCGAGGGGGCGCTGACCTACGTCACGGAACTCGCCCCGGCCGGCGAGCCGTTCGCGCCGCACCTGAACGCGCGGCTGGTCCGCGGCTAGATCATCGGCAGCGGCTGGTTCGGATCCAGCACCAGTCCCAACTGGCGGGTGGTGCGGTCGAGCAGCAGCCAAACCTGCTCGGTGAGTTCGGCCGCGATGACCTCGCGCGGCGGGTCATTGCGGCCCAGCCACCAGGCCGCGGTGGCGTCGACCAGCCCCACCATGCCGACCACCAGCCGGTCGGCAGGCTCGGTGTCGAGGCCCAGCGCCAACATGTACCGCGAGATCAGCGTGCTGAGTTCGCCGGCCAGCACGGCTTTGGCGTCACCGGCGCTGCCGAGCCCGTCCGTGCGCACCCGGAACGAGTGTTGCGCGAGGAAACGGTAGAGGTTGGGGTGCTGCTCGATCCAACCCAGGTGTGCGTCGACGGCGCCTGCGATCATCGTCATGGCCGTGCCACCGGTGCCCAGCCCGGCGCGGATGGTGGCGCCCATCTGGTTGGCCACCTGCGTGGAGACGGCGAGGTCGAGCGCGGGCTTGCCGTCGAAGTGCCGGTACACGTGCGTGCGCGGTACCCCGGCCTTCTGCGCGATCTGCGCGGTCAGGACGTCCGGGCCGTACTCCTCGATCGCGGCGATCGCGGCGGTGATGATCGACAGTCGGCGTTCGCGCCGGTGGGGGTCCCACCGGGTCGAGCGGCCGTCCCGCGGCGCGGCTGCTGAGGTGTCGGTGGGCATCCGCTCAGCTTAAGACTTCGCGTGAAGGCGGTGGCGTCGTTGCGACGGTATGTGCGACAGCTTGTCAGCGGCATTTGTTAGTGCTACACAGTGTGATACCAACTGGTGCGCGGATGCCCGAGCGGTGTCCCAGGAGGCGGGAGAGAGCCATGACCGCTACTGCAGCACGTGACGGCGTCCGCAAGACCGCGATCCGTCTGCTGGGCTCGTCCTCGCGCAACTCCTATGACCCGTTGCTCGACATCGACTGGGACGCGCCGGTCGAGCTGGACATGAAGTTCATGCCGCTCGAGCGGACGTCGCTCTATGGGACGAAGCTCTGGGAGCGGATGAGCGACGAGCAGAAGGTCGAGCTGTCGCGCCAGGAGCTGGCCAGCGTCGCGTCCACCGGGCTGTGGTTCGAGATCATCCTGATCCAGTTGCTGGCTCGGTGGGCATATGACCGCGACCCGCAGGACCCGCGCACGCAGTACGCGCTGACCGAGATCGGCGACGAGACGCGGCACATCGTGATGTTCGCGAAGGCGATCGCGCGGGTCGGCGCGCCGACCTACCGACCGTCGCGGGTCATTCACCACCTGGCCCGGGTCTACAAGGCGGTGGCCGGCGGCCCGGCGCTGTTCGCACCCGTCCTCGTCGCCGAGGAGATCACCGACCGGTTACAGCGGGAGATGGTCAACGACGAGTCGGTGCACCCGCTGGTGCGAATGGTGAACCGCATCCATGTGCTCGAGGAGGCCCGGCACGTCCGATTCGCTCGCGAGGAGGTCGCACGCCAGATGGCCGAGATCGGGCCCCTGGCGAAGGTGATCAGCAACGTGGCGTCGGCGGTCGTCGCCGGGTTCGTCGCGCACTCGCTGATCAGCCCGGAGGTCTATGCGCGCTGCGGGCTCGATCCCGTGGAGGCGACGAAGGCCGCGCGGGCGAATCCGACGTGGCACGAATCGCGGCGCTGGATGGCCGAGAAGATCATGGCCTTCCTCGGCGAGCAAGGAATGCTCACCTGGTACACCCGCCCGATCTACCAAGCCGCCCACCTGGTCTGACGCCCGAGGGTGGCCAAATGGGCTTAAAAGAGACAGCCCCCGAGTCACGTCCGATCGTGTGATCGGGTCGGCTGGACGGGCCGACGACTCGGGGGCCGGGTAGCTGCCCGGTATTGCTCACCACCGCGGGTCGCGGCGTGGACAAAGCCCCGCGCAGATCCAAGCACTGGCGGCGGTTAGCTGACAGCCACCTCACGTGTCCGGCAAGTATTCAACTCGGGACCACCTCCTTCCTCGTGTACTTCCAGCGTACGTGTTTGGTCAACTACTCACACCCCGCAACCGGGAAGCCGGCGAGGCGGCGGACGGCGTCGTCGATTTCGGGCATCCGCGCGCGTGCCTTGCCGTCCAGCTCAACCACGTCCACCGGACCGCGGACGCTCGCGACAAGCCACACGACCTCCGCGCTGTGCAGGTCCGCGACGCGCGCCGGCGTGTACGCAGTTCGCCAGCCGGCGGCGGACGCCCGCTCGAAGAGCAGGTGCTGGGTCGTCCCGGCCAGGATCCCGGTGGGCCCGGTCGGAATGGTGTGCAGCGTCTGGCCGTCCCACCACACCACCGAGGAGGTAGGCGCCTCCAGCACAGCACCGTCGGCGCTCACCAAGATCACGTCGTGAGCGCCGCGGCGGATCGCCTCGCGCTGCGCAGCCATGTTGACCGCGTACGACAGCGACTTGACGCCGCCGAGCAGCCAGGGGCTGTCGGCAAACGCGTCTGACGTCGTCCCGCGCGAGAGCGTGATGACTCGCAGCCCGTCGCGGCGCAGCCGGGGGTAGTCGACCGGCAGTGGGCCGATCGCGACGAACCCGGTCGGACGGCCGCCGACCGGCCCGCGAGTGAGCAACAGCTTCACCGCGGCCTCGCCCGGCTCCGGCCAGGCCGCGACGGCCTCGTCGACGAGCGCGCGCCAGGCGGAGGGGTCGAACGGGATCTCCAGCGCGGCCGCAGACCGGCCCATGCGCGCCAGGTGCGCATCGAGCTTCGCGATGACCCCGTCGTGCAGCCGGGCGCCCTCGAAGCAGCCGTCGCCGCGGGTCACGCCCGCGTCGTCCACCCGGATCACCGGCGTGTCCAGGTCGACGAGCCCGACGCCGAGCACCGCAACCACGCCGCGTTCAGTAGGGCTCACGGAGCGCAGGCTACCTACCATGGTGGAGATGCCCAGCCAGAGCCCGACGCTGCACACCGAACTCGCTGCCCGCCTGCGCGAGCGCGGGCTGCGAGTTACGCCCCAACGCCAAGTGGTGCTGGCCGCCGTCCGCAGCCTGGGGCACGCGACACCGGAGCAGATCAGCGAGTCGGTGTCAGGCGTCGACGTCACCACCGTCTACCGCACGCTGGAGCTGCTGGAAGAGCTTGGCCTCGTTCGCCATGCCCACCTCGGGCACGGAGCTCCGTCCTATCGCCCGGCCGACGACGACCACATCCACGTCGTCTGCCACGTCTGCGGCGCGGTGACCGATGCCGACGCAGCGCTCGTCGACTCGCTCGCCGGACGGCTGCTGGCCGACTACGGGTTCGAGCTGGACCGCTCGCATTTCACCGTGTTCGGTCGGTGCCGCAAATGTGCTGAGGAACAAACGGAGCGGCCCGAACGATGAGTTCTACGACATGACTCCAGATCTTGCAGTGCCGGCGACTGGTCGCGACGCCGGCGTGGCCTGGCATTACGGCGATCCGCTACGCGAACAGCGGGTGCTGGCGACCGGCGCGGGCGTCGTCGATCGCAGCAACCGCGACGTGCTGGTTGTGCCCGGCCAGGACCGGCTGGGCTGGCTGCACTCCATCTGCTCGCAGCATGTGAGCAAGCTGGCTGACGGCGACGCCACCGAGGCGCTCGTCCTCTCGCCGCATGGGCACGTCGAGCAGCACTGGCAGGTCACCGAACTCGGCGAGCAGGTGTGGATCGACACCGAACCCGGCGCCGCGGCCGAGGTGCTGGGCTACCTGCGCAAGATGCAGTTCCTCAAGCGGGTCGACCCGGCGGACGTGTCAGCCGAGTGGTCGGTGCTGTCGCTGGTCGGGCCCGCGACAGCGACGGTGCTCCGCCTCGCCGGGCTACCGGCCCCCGAGCCCGCGGGCCGCGCCGAACGGCTCCCCGGCGGCGGTTTCGTCCGGCGCATGTCATGGCCGGGCCAGGACGCCGCCGACTTGCTGGTCCCCAGGGACCGCGCGCCGGGCTTCGTCGCCGCCCTCGTCGGTGCGGGCGCCGAGCACGCCGGACTGTGGGCATTCGAGGCGCTGCGCGTCGAGGCTCGCCGTCCCCGGATCGGGCTGGAGACCGATCACCGGACCATCGCCCACGAGGTCGGCTGGATCGGCAGCGCGGTCCATCTGGACAAGGGCTGCTATCGCGGGCAGGAGACCGTCGCGCGGGTGCAGAACCTCGGCCGCCCGCCGCGCAGGCTGGTGCTGCTGCATCTGAGCGGCGAATCCGACGAGCTTCCGGCGGCCGGTACGCCGGTCGAGTTGGACGGCCGGACGGTCGGATTCCTTGGCACGGCGCTGCACCACTACGAACTCGGGCCTATTGCGCTTGCTGTCGTCAAGCGGTCGCTGCCCGACAATTCGTTATTGGTCATATCTGGCCAGGCCGGGGCAATCGACCCGTCCACCAGCGCTGCCACTTAACCGGGTTTAAATTCCGGTCAGTTTCGGCACACAGCGCACCCTTATTCCGACTGCCGCGTTGGTCATTCTGACGTTGTGTGTTTGGTTGAGCTAAAGGAAGTGCGCCCGATGAGAGTTCGAGGGGTCCTCGCGCTTGCCGTGGCGGTGTTCGGTGTAGTGCTCTTCGTGCCTGCGGGGGCGGCGACCGCCTACCCGCCGACCACCTGCCCGTCCATATCGGTGAGCACGACGCACCCGCTGCCTGGCGAGCAGATCGACGTTGCGGGCGTGGGCTTCACGCCGGACTCCTCCGTGCAACTCGTGCTGCACACGCCGACGCACGTGCTCGCGTCCGTCAACGCTGACTCCAGCGGATCGTTCTCGACCCAGGTGAAGTTGCCCAACGGTGTGGTCGGCGACCACCTGCTGCAGGCAAACCCGCACACCGCCAACTGCCCAGCGAGCGCCATGCTGCACATCCAGGGCGCAGCCACGAGCGGTAGCAATGG
>DATFTS010000109.1:0-5994 GCA_035261645.1 Jatrophihabitans sp.
CGATCGGCCGGTACTTCCTGCACGATCTGGCGCACCACGCCTGGGACGTGACGCGGCAGCGCGCAGACGGGACGCCGCGGTGAACCGGCGCGCTCTGCTTGTGCTGCCTCTGGCAGCGGGGCTGGTCGCCTGTTCCTCGTCTGGCAAGGGCGGCTCGGCGAGCGATGTTCCAACCGGCATGCCGACCACCGCGACCGGACTCGCGACGCTGCTGCAGTCAGCCGTGCACAACATCACCTCCGCGCACCTGCACCTCGATATCGAGATCGCCGGGATGACGCTCACCGGCGCGGGCGACGAAAAGCTCTCGGACGGCAAGCTCGTCGCCCTCGACCTGACCGAGAACCTCCCGAACGATGCGGGTGCCATCCGGGTGATCTCGGTCGGCGGCAAGACCTACGCCCAGCTTCCGGCCTCGATAAGCAACTCCGGCAGCCGCTACCTGCTCGTGACGCCGAACAGCACCAACTCGGTGATCCAGCAGCTCGCCGGCGCGCTGGACTCCGCGCTGACCTCCGCCTCGCTCGGCGGCGTTGCCGTCTTCGTCCGGGCCGCCAAGTCCGTGAAGGGTGAGGGCACCGCGCCGGTGGGCGGCGTCAACGCCGTCCATTACTCGATCATGGTCGACATCGCGAAGCTGCCCGCGTCGCTGCCGGGCCGCGACCAGTTGCAGTCTGGTGGAGTCGCGACACTGCCGGTCGAGCTCTACGTCGATCGGCAAGGCCGCCCGGTGAAGATCTCCGAACAACTGCGGGTCGGCGGCCAGGGCGTATCGACGACCGCGCTCGTCACCGACTACAACAAGCCGGTGACCATCACCGCTCCCCCGGCCAATCAAGTGGGAAGCTGACCCACCCGGCCGGGGTCGCGAAAGAATGACGGAGTGCACCCCGCGCTCGTCATCCTCGAACTTGCCGCGGTAGCAGGTTTCGTCTCCGGGATCGCGCGCCGCATGCAGTGGTCGGAGCCGCTGGCGCTGGTCCTGATCGGTATCGGGCTGTCGTTCGTGCCGAACTTCCTCGAGATCCAGCTCACGCCCGACCTCGTGCTCATCGGGCTGTTGCCGCCGCTGCTGTACGCGGCAGCCATCCGCACCAGCCTCGTCGACTTCCGCGCCAACCGGCGTGCCCTGTTGCTTCTGTCAGTGGGGCTCGTCGCGTTCTCGACGGTCGTGGTCGGGCTGGCGGCGTGGTGGGTGATCCCAGGCGCCACAGTGGCAACCGGCATCGCGCTGGGTGCGGTCGTCGCACCGACCGACGCCGTCGCGGCCACCACGATCGCGCGCCGCGTCGGGCTGCCGCGGCGGATCGTCGCCGTGCTCGAAGGTGAGAGCCTCGTCAACGACGGCACCGCGCTCGTCGCCCTGAACACCGCGATCGCCGCGCTCGGCGCGTCGGTCTCCCCGCTCGAGGTGGGCTGGGATTTCGTGCGTGCGGCGGGCGGTGGGGTGCTCATCGGGCTGGCGGCGGCGACCGTTCTGTCGCTCGTCCGCAAGCACATCGACGACCCCGTCCTTGACACGTCACTGTCCTTCGCCGCCCCCTACGTCGCTTTCCTGCCGGCGCAGGAAATCAAGGCGTCCGGTGCGCTCGCGGTCGTCGTCACGGGGCTGATCCTCGGGCACAAGGCGCCGCAACTGCAGTCCGCCAGTTCGCGCATCGCCGAGAACATCAACTGGCGCACGGTGCGGTTCCTGCTCGAGAACGTCGTCTTCCTGCTCATCGGCTTGCAGGTGCGGCGGCTGATCTCCAGCGTGACGCATTCGGGGCTCGCCTGGCCCGAGGTGGTCTGGCCGTGCCTGATGGTGTTGCTGGCGACGATCGCCGTTCGGGTCGTCTGGATGTTCGCGGTCGTCGGCATCCTGCATGCGCTGCACATCCCGTCGTGGGACTGGCGGACGACGACTGTCGTCGCCTGGGCCGGCATGCGCGGCGTGGTGACGCTCGCCGCGGTGTTCCTGCTGCCGCCCCAGACGCCGCAGCGCTCACTACTCGCCCTCGCCGCGTTCACCGTGGTGGCCGGCACGCTGCTCATCCAGGGCAGTACGCTGCCGTGGCTGATCCGCCGGCTGAAGTTGCCCGGGCCGGACATCGCCGAGGACGCGCTACAGGCGGCGGGGCTTGTCAACGCAGCGACCGACGCCGGGCTGGCCGTCCTGGATGAGGTCGCGACGGACAGCGACCCACCTGAAGTGTTGGACGAGCTGCGGGCACGCGCCAGGAAACGCACGAACCGCGTTTGGGAGCAGCTCGGTCGTTCGCAGAGCGAGCTGGAACCGCCGGCCGTGGTGTACCGGCGGCTGCGGCTGCAGATGCTCTCGGCCGAGCGCACCTCGATCATCGAAGCCCGCGACAGTGGCCTTTACGACGACGAGGTGCTGCGCGTCGCGATGCAGGAGATCGACGTCGAGGAGTCGATGCTCGACCGCCTGAACGACGCGTCGCCACGCGTCGACGACGAGTTGCGCACGCTGGAGAAGCGGGCCGGCGACTGCTCGCATCTTATGGATGCGCCCAAGGTGATCAAGCCGCGCACGCCGGAGGGCTGCGAGGAGTGCCTGCGCGACGGCACTCGCTGGGTGCACCTGAGGTTGTGCCTCACCTGCGGGCACGTCGGTTGCTGCGACTCCTCCGTCGGCAAGCATGCGACTGGTCACTACTACGAAGTCGAACACCCGGTGATGCGCTCGATCGAGCCGGGTGAGGCGTGGCGCTGGTGCTACGTGGACGACCTGCTCGGCTGACGCCCCGGCTACAGCAATGGCGAGTTGGCGATAGACCTGCGCACGCGTTCGTAGTGGCGGCGCAGTTCGACGTCAGCCGCATCGAGCAGCTGCTGCGGTGAGCCGATCGCGGGCTCGCTCGTCGGCCACGAGCGGAAGAGCCGGTGCCGCAGCCCGGCCGGCGGGTGGCTGCCGTAACCGGACGCGTCGTAGCGCAGCGACATCTGCTCCAACGAGCGCTCGTCGGTCGCGCGCGCTTCGATGGCGGCTAGGGCGGCAGCGCGCCATGACTGCGGATCAGCGGAGCCCTCTCGAGCGGCGGCATGGACGGCGCGCCGGGCGACCCGATCGAAGAGCAGCGTGCGTGCCAGCTCACCGGCGCCGCTGGTGCCTCCAAGTCGACGGGCGAGCACATCTGCGTACGCCTCCGCGCGCTGGTGATCGCGTGCGGCCACTCGTGAAAGTGCAAGGTGCGCCCATCGACAGGAGGCGTAGACGGGCCAGAAGATGGTGTAGACGAACGGTGCCGCGACCCATTGCCAGATCGAGTCACTAGCGAAGAAGAGTCCGCGCGGGTTGAAGATCGTGGCCAGCCGGGCGAACGTCGTCAGGGCCGGCTGCGTGGTGAACGACGTGGTCGGATCGCCGTTCACCAGGTGCCCGATCTCGTGCCCTAGCAGCGCCATGCGTGCCTCAGGGCCGAGCGCACCCCACAGCGGCAAGCCGATCATGAGCACCGTCCGCCGGCGCAGCCCCGTTCGCCCGCACGAGGCGTTCCACTGGGAGCTCACCTGCACGATGGCGATCGCCGGCCCACCGACGGCGTTGCGTGCCTGATCGATCGCAGCGATCAGGCTGGGCGCATCCCGGGCACTGACGCGTCCGATTCGGAGATCTGCCTTCGGGAAGCGGATCCGGCACTCGATGCCGATCAGTGCCAGGACGAAGCCGAGCACGTGCACCACGCCTGGTCCGTGGATCAGAAGCAGAATCCCGAGCACGACGAGCGCGAGATCGAACACCAGCAGCGCGACGGAGGCGCACGCGAGGAATAGCCGGGTGCGCGTCGCTTTGGGGCGTGCGGGGGGTGCGCCGCCGAACTCACGCAGCAGCTGCCGGTTCAGCTCGAACGCGGCGAGCCGGATGCGCTGCTGCCGGCGGGTACGTCGGGAATCGGGCCGCTCACGGACCGTCTCGAGATTCCACTCGCACTCCGGGCACCACGGTGGCTCCTCCGCCAGCCGGGCCAGTGCCGCGCCGCACGCCGGACACCGCTGCGCGGTTTGGGCCGTGGTCACAGCCGAAGATCGTGGCACAGCATTGCGGAGGGCGATAGCCCAGCTGCGACGGGGCCGTGCCCCATCAGCGACGCACCGCCACCAGCAGCGCGGTGTAGGAGGCGATCAGTTCGGCGCGTTCCGCGGCGAGCAAAGGATCATCACGCGCGCAGCCGGCCTGCACCCACTCGTCGGAGTTCCGCATCGCAAGGACGCGGTGGTGTGCGGCCGGACGCACGTCTTTCGGGGCGGCGTCATAGACGTAGCTGTACAGCTCGACGAGCGCATCGGTGACGTCTGCTTCGGAAAGTTGATCCTCGCGCTGGTGCATGCGATGCACACGCCACCACTCGACCTCGCGCCGTGCCGCTTCTGTCGGGTCGATGTGCAGGTCGCTGTCCCGCGCGACGAGTTCGTAGAAGCGCTGCATGAGCGCGCGCGCCCGCGGTGGGTCGTTGTCCGGATACGGTGCCCAGACCTGGTTGGCGCGCAGGACGTACCACGCGCCTTGCACGGTGCGCGGCCAGGCCATGCCGAAGCCGATGCGCACCATGCGGACCGCGGCACGCAGGAACGTCGCCCACTCGCGCCGGTAGTACGCCGCCCAGGCGTCGCACTCGGCGTTGCCTAGCGCCGCCGCGTCGAAGTCCCGCGCCCCCATGGGCGGCATCCTCGCACTCCTCGGCCGACGTTGTCCGGGGCTCGACGGCACATGCGCCGGAGTAGCCCGGGCAACTTGCCGGGAAAGAGAAAGGGCGGGTCCCTGCGGACCCGCCCTTTCGCGTCAAGCAAATGGACTCAGAAGTCCATGTCACCGCCCATGCCGGCACCTGCGCCGGCCGGAGCCGGCGACTTCTCCGGCTTGTCGGCGACGACGGCCTCCGTGGTGAGGAACAGCGCGGCGATCGACGCGGCGTTCTGCAGCGCCGAGCGCGTCACCTTGGCCGGCTCGACGATGCCCGCCTCGAACATGTCGACGTACTCACCCGACGACGCGTCCAGGCCGTGGCCCGCCGGCAGCGTGCTGACCTTCTCCGCCACGACGCCGCCCTCGAGGCCGGCGTTGATCGCGATCTGCTTCAGCGGCGCGGTCAGCGCGACCTTGACGATGTTCGCACCCGTGGCCTCGTCACCGCTGAGCTCGAGCTTCTCGAACGCAGTGGACGCGGCGTTTGCGAGCGCCACGCCGCCACCTGGCAGCAGGCCCTCCTCGACGGCCGCCTTCGCGTTGCGGACAGCGTCCTCGATGCGGTGCTTGCGCTCCTTTAGCTCGACCTCCGTGGCCGCACCGACCTTGATGACCGCAACACCGCCGGCCAGCTTGGCCAGGCGCTCCTGCAGCTTCTCGCGGTCGTAGTCGGAGTCGCTCTTCTCGATCTCGGCGCGGATCTGGTTCACCCGAGCCTGGATCTGCTCCGGGTCGCCGGCGCCCTCGACGATCGTCGTCTCGTCCTTGGTGGTGACGACCTTGCGCGCGCGGCCCAGGTCGTCGAGCGTCGCGTTCTCGAGCTTGAGACCGACGGTCTCGCTGATCACGGTGCCACCGGTCAGGATCGCGATGTCCTGCAGCATGGCCTTGCGACGGTCACCGAAGCCCGGGGCCTTGACGGCGACCGACTTGAAGGTGCCGCGGATCTTGTTCACGACCAGGGTCGCCAGGGCCTCGCCCTCGACGTCCTCGGCGATGATCGCGAGCGGCTTGCCGGTCTGCATGACCTTCTCGAGCACCGGGAGCAGGTCCTTGACGCTCGAGATCTTGCCCTCGTGGATCAGGAGGTAGGGGTCGTCGAGAACCGTCTCCATCCGCTCCGCGTCGGTGACGAAGTAGGCGCTCAGGTGCCCCTTGTCGAAGCGCATACCTTCGGTGAGCTCGAGCTCGAGGCCGAAGGTGTTGCTCTCCTCGACGGTGATGACACCTTCCTTGCCCACCTTGTCCATCGCCTCGGCGATGATCTCGCCGACGGTGGTGTCGGCGGCGGAGATCGACGCGGTCGC
>DATFTS010000110.1:0-1907 GCA_035261645.1 Jatrophihabitans sp.
CCTGCGCGGCGTGCCAAGCAACCACGGCAGCGAGGCGTTCACCGCGCGCCCGGCCAAGCGCGACGGTTATTACGCGCGGCAGTACCTCAGCACGGGCATGACGGTGCTCGGCAAGTCGCGGCTGCCGGAGTTCGGGTTCAATGCGACCACCGAGTTCATGACCGAGGAGCCAACGCGCAATCCCTGGAACACCGACCGCTCGGTCGGCGCATCATCAGGTGGCTCGGCAGCCATGGTTGCGGCAGGTGTCGTGCCAGTGGCACACGCCAACGACGGTGGCGGCTCGATTCGTATCCCCGCTGCGTGCGCCGGACTCGTGGGGCTGAAACCCAGTCGCGGGCGGCATGTCGACGGCGACCAGGCACGGCACCTGCCGATCAACATGATCTCGGAGGGCGTCGTGTCGCGCAGCGTCCGCGACACGGCGGCGTTCTTCGCGGCGGCTGAGGATTACTACCGCAACCCGTTGTTGGCGCCGGTTGGCCTGGTGCGCGGGCCGGCGGAGCGTCGGTTGCGGATCGGGCTGGTTCTCGACACGGTGACGGGCGCGGTCGTGGACGAGCAGACGCGCGCCGCAGTCCAGATGACCGCGGAGTCGCTCGAGAAGGCGGGTCACGTTGTTGAGCCGGTCGACGCGCCAGTGACGGACCAGTTCGCCGATGACTTCGTGCAGTACTGGGCGCTGCTCGCTGAGCTGGCTGCTGACACCGGCAAGCTTGTCTTCGACCGCTCCTTCGACGTTTCGAAGTTGGACGGGCTGACGCTTGGTTTGCGCCGGCACCACCGCAAGAACCTCTGGCGGACGCCGGCTGCCCTGCGGCGGCTGCGCGCGATGCCCAAGCAGTACGCGCGCATGTTCGCCCGGCACGAACTCGTGCTCTCGCCGGTGCTCGCGCACATCCCGCCACTGCTCGGGTTCATCAGCCCGCGCGTCGAGTTCGACGAACTCATCGAGCGACTGCGCACCTACGTGACGTACACGCCGATCAACAACATCGCCGGCAGTCCCGGGATCTCGTTGCCGATGGCGGTCTCTCGCGAAGGAGCGCCGATCGGAGTGCAGCTCTCCGCCGCACACGGTGACGAGCGGACGTTGTTGGAGGTTGCGTTCCTGCTGGAGGCCGAGCACCCGTTCCCGAAGATCACCGGCTGAGCGCGTCCGCTTCACCGCCGGGACAGCGACGCACGCGCCCCCGGCAGGACTCGAACCTGCGACCAACCGCTTAGAAGGCGGCTGCTCTATCCGCTGAGCTACGGGGGCCCCGGACGCTGCACATTATCGGTTGTGCATACCCGTCCCCGCGCGCGGCACGACGACCCTGCCAAGGGAAAACTCCGGGTCGCGGGTGTCGGGAGTGCGACCGAGCAGAACCGCAACTCCCAGCACGATGAAGAAGGCGAGGAAAAATAACGCGGCCATGGCAATAAGTGTGTGCCCGTCGAGATATTGCCGCGACTGACTTATTGTCGACGTTCGTTGATTTACTGCCATCTCCCGTGGCAGGGTGATCGTCATGCCGCAGCGCTTCAAGCCGATCCGGTCCGTCGCCGTCGTCGCACTGGAAGGCGTGCAGCCGTTCGAGCTCGGCGTGGTGTGGGAGGGCTTCGGCATCGACCGCAGCGATGAAGGTTTGCCGACCTACGACTGCGTCGTCGTGTCCGCGCGGGCGCACGTGCGCACGGCGGCAGGCTTCACGATCTCGACGCCCCATCGTCTCGACCGGGCGGCCGAGGCCGATCTCGTGGTCGTCCCGGCGCAGGTGACGAGGGACGAACCGCCGGACGTGGTGAGTGAGCTGCTGCGAGAGACGGTCGCACGCGGCGCACGAGTGATGAGCGTGTGTGCGGGAGCCTTCACGCTCGGCGCGGCAGGGCTGCTCGACGGTCGCAACTGCACAACGCACTGG
>DATFTS010000111.1:0-6980 GCA_035261645.1 Jatrophihabitans sp.
CCCTTGCGCGCGAGCCAGTCGGCGCCCTGCGAACCCTCGACGTTGTCGTTCGGGATGATCCGGTGGAACGTGCTGAATCCTTGCTGCTGCAACGTTCCGTTCGACGCCGACGGCGTGATGAACGCCATGCCGGCCGCTGAATACGCCTTGCCGACCGCCAGCGTGCTGCCGGAGAAGCTGGGGCCGATGACACCGAGAATCGTCGGATCCTGGATCAGCTTGGTCGCGGCCGCCGGCGACTTGGCCGGGTCACCTTCGTCGTCGGAGGTGACGAGCTGGACCTTGAAGCCGAGCGAACTGTCGGCGTTGGCCTGCTGGACCGCGATCTCCGCGCCGTACTCCTCGTTGATGCCGAGCTGAGCGTTGGCGCCGGAGAGCGGACCCTCGAAGCCGATCTTGATGGTGCCCGACGGGCCCCCGCCGCTGCCCGAGCTACTTGCCCCGCTGGGGTTGCCGCCGCCGCCGAGGCCGCCGCTGCCGGTGTTCTTCTTGCTGCTGGAGCAACCGGTGAGCGCCAAAGCGCCCGCTGCCCCCAGCGCCACGACTGTGGTCATTACGCGAGATCGCACTGCCGAGCCTCCTGTGAGGTCGTTCGTTGTTGAACCAGGCCCGCGTAGTTGTCAGGCCGTCGGCCGGACGTTAGCCCAAACGTCCGGGCATCGGAACAAGCCGCCGTCAGGACATTGCCGTCGTAATCAAATCTCAACCGCAGCTCACACCGAAATGTCCCGCTACTGACCAGTAGGTTTCGAATCGGCCGAATCTCCGCTGAGCACGAGCTCGGCGACGGCGCGCATCGAGGTGCGATTGTCCATCGCCGCACGCTGGATCCACCGGAAAGCTTCGGGCTCGCTGAGACCGTGCTGTGTCATCAGCGCGCCCTTGGCGCGTTCGATCAGCTTGCGCGCTTCGAGGCGCTCGCGCAGGCCGGTGACCTCGGCCTCAAGGGCGCGGATCTCGGCGAAGCGGGACGTCGCCATCTCGATTGCGGGCAGCAGGTCGCGCTTCTGGAACGGCTTGACGAGATAAGCCATGGCGCCGGCGTCTCGCGCCCGCTCGATCAGATCGCGTTGGCTGAACGCCGTCAGCATGACAACAGGTGCGATTCGCGCATCCGTGATGACCGCCGCCGCTGCGATGCCGTCCATCTTCGGCATCTTCACGTCGCAGATCACGAGGTCGGGTTCGAGTTCCTTCGCCAGCGTCACCGCCTGCTCGCCGTCGGCGGCCTCGCCGACCACGTCGAAGCCCTCCTCCTCAAGCATTTCGCGCAGGTCGAGGCGGATGAGGGCTTCGTCCTCGGCGATCAACACCCGCATCGGCGCCGGCGGAGTCGTCGGAGCGGCGGCCACGGAGTCCTCTCGGTTCGTCGTTGAACGAGCCACCAGAGTAGCCAAGTTAGGATGTCGACAGCGTTACGGCCCCTGTATCCCAACTGGTAGAGGAAGCGGACTCAAAACCCGCCCAGTGTGGGTTCGAATCCCACCGGGGGCACGATCTTGTTGCTCGACAGGGGTTCCGGCGGGCACCTGGCACGATCTTGTTGCTCGACAGCGGTTCCAGCGCGACATCCGCAACAAGATCCACAAAGCGAGCAGGCAGACTGCACAGTCGTGAATGGCCACATGACGCCGGACGAGTTCCGCCGGCACGGGCACGCCGTCGTCGACTGGATTGCCGACTACTACGAGCGGATCGAGTCCTTCCCGGTATTTTCGCAGGTCTCCCCCGGCGACATCCGCGCGTGCCTGCCGGAGCACCCGCCGGAGCAGCCTGAGCCGTTCGACGCTCTGCTGCGCGACCTCGACGAGAAGATCATGCCAGGCATCACGCACTGGCAGCACCCGGCGTTCTTCGCCTACTTCCCGGCGAATGCGAGTGGGCCGGCGATCCTGGGCGACCTGCTCGCCTCCGGCCTCGGCGTGCAGGGGATGCTGTGGGCCACGTCGCCGGCAGCCACCGAACTGGAAACGCACGTGCTCGACTGGCTCGCCGAACTGCTCGACCTGCCGGCCCAATTTCGGTCAGACGGGCCGGGTGGGGGCGTCATCCAGCACACCGCCTCGGACGCTGCTCTCGTCACACTGCTCGCTGCGCTGCACCGCGTGAGCGGCGGACGCACCGAGCACGAAGGCGTGGCCGCCGGGCGTTACGCGGTCTACACGTCGGCGCAGACACATTCGTCGATCGAGAAGGCGTGCCGCGTCGCCGGGTTGGGAGCGGACGCGCTGCGCAAGCTCGACGTCGAGCCGTACACGCTTGCCGTGCGTACGGACCATCTGCGCGCACTGATCGCCGCGGATCAGGCAGCCGGTGTCGCCCCGACACTCGTCGTCGCGTCGGTCGGCGCCACCGGAACCGGCTCCGTCGACCCGGTGCGTGAGCTTGCCGCCATCGCGCACGAGGCCGGCGCGTGGCTGCACGTCGACGCGGCGTGGGCCGGCGTGGCTGCGGTGGCCCCCGAGTTCCGCTGGCTGAACGACGGGCTGGCCGACGTGGACTCCTACGCCACCAACCCGCACAAGTGGCTGCTGACGAACTTCGACTGCGACGCCTACTGGGTCGCCGACCGTGCGCCCTTGCTCGGCGCACTCTCGATCCTGCCCGAGTACCTGCGCAACGCCGCCACCGAATCAGGCGCCGTAATCGACTACCGCGACTGGCACGTGCCGCTGGGCCGGCGCTTCCGCGCCCTGAAGCTGTGGGCAGTGATCCGTTGGTACGGCGCCGAGGGGCTTCGCGAGCACATCCGCTCGCACGTGGCGCTCGCCCAGCGGTTCGCCGCCCGGGTGGCCGCGGACGAGCGATTCGAGCTCGTCGCCCCACACCCGCTCTCGCTCGTCACCTTCCGGTTGCGCTCAGGCGATGACGAAACGCTCGCAGCAATGCGCCGGATCAACGAGTCCGGCGATGCCTACCTGACGCACACCGTGGTTGACGGGCGCACCGCCCTGCGGCTCGCCATCGGCTCACCGCTCACCGAGCAACGACACGTCGACGGGGTCTGGGACCTGCTCAGCCGCGATGCCTGACGCGGATCATGCCCTCCTGCACGACGCTGCACACCTGCCGTCCGTCCTGGCTGTAGAACCGGCCGGTGGCCAGCCCGCGGCCGCCCGAAGCGGACGGCGACCGCGTGGAGTACAGCAGCCATTCGTCGGCGCGGAACGGACGCTCGAACCACATCGCATGATCGAGTGAGGCCATCGAGATGTCGTCGAGCCCAGTTGCCAGCCCGTGCCGCACGAGCACCGAATCGAGCAGCGTCATGTCCGAGGCGTAGGTGAGCACGCAGACGTGGAGCAGCGGATCGTCGGGCAAGGTGCCGTCAGCGCGCATCCACACCCGGCTCAACCCGTCCCGGGGCCCGTGCTCATGCTGCAACCACGGCGGATCGTCCACCCATCGCAGATCGATCGGCTTGGGCATCGTCCGGTAGAACTCGGTGGCCTCCGGCGAGTTGCCGTAGCGGTTCATCAGTGGTGGCAGTGTCTCGGGATCCGGCGCCTCCGGCATCGGCGACTGGTGATCGACGCCGTCCTGCTCGAGTTGGAACGACGCCGAGAGCGAGAAGATCGTCGCACCGTGCTGCACCGCAATCACTCGGCGCGTGGAGAACGACCGGCCGTCACGCACGCGGTCTACTTCGTACACGATCGGCACCGACGGGTCGCCCGGGCGTACGAAGTACGAGTGCAGCGAGTGCACGCGCCGGTCACTCGGCACAGTGCGGCCGGCTGCGACGAGCGCCTGACCGGCTACTTGACCGCCGAACACCCGTTGCCACCGCGACTTGGTGCTCACCCCGCGGAAGATGTCCTGCTCGATCTGCTCGAGGTCGAGCAGCCGCACCAGTCCGTCGACCGCCTCCTGTCCCGTAGCGCCTTCGACGAGGGCCTCAGCCATGGCGAAGGACGTCTCCGATGTGGTGCACGCGAATCGTGTTCGTAGCGCCGGGTGTTGACGGCGGCGTGCCAGCAACCACGATCACCAGATCGTTGGGCCGGCATACGCCACGGTTGAGCAGTGCGGAGTCGACCTGCCGCACCATGTCGTCGGTCGTCTGCACGGTCCACACCAGGTGCGCTTCCGCACCCCACAGCAGTGCCATCTGCCGTTGCACCGTTTCGATGGGCGTGAACACCAGCAACCGCTGCTTCGGCTGCAGCCGGGAGAGTCGCCGGGCGGTGTCGCCGGTCTGCGTGAACGCCACCAGCGCGACCGCTCCCAGCGAGTCGCCGATGTCCATCGCGGCCTTCGCGATCGCGCCGCTCGACGTACGCGGGTTGTGCTGCAGGCCGGAGACGTTCGTCCCGCTCTCCTCCACCGACCGGATGATCCGGCTCATCGTGGCCACGGCCTGGACGGGGTACTTGCCCACGCTCGTCTCACCGGACAACATCACCGCGTCGGCGCCGTCGATCACCGCGTTGGCAACGTCGGAAGCCTCAGCGCGCGTCGGCCGCGAGTGGCTGATCATCGACTCAAGCATCTGCGTGGCGACGATCACCGGCTTGGCGTTGTCGCGGCAGATCTGCACGGCGCGCTTCTGCACCATCGGCACCATCTCGAGCGGCATCTCCACGCCCAGATCGCCGCGGGCGACCATCATGCCGTCGAATGCGAGCACGATCTCTTCCAGCCGGTCGACCGCCTCAGGCTTCTCGAGCTTCGCAATCACCGGCACCCGGATGCCGACATCGTCCATCACTCGGTGCACGAGCTTCACGTCTTCGGGGTTGCGCACGAAGGAGAGCGCGATGTAGTCGACGCCGAGCCGCAGTGCGAACTCGAGATCTTCCGCGTCCTTGTCCGACATCGCCGGAACGCTGACGTCCACCCCCGGTAACGACAGCCCCTTGTTGTTGCTGACGGTCCCGCCCTCAGTGACATCACAGACGACGTCTGTGCCGTTTTCCACGTCCACCGCGATGAGTGCCACATTGCCGTCGTCGACGAGCAACCGGTCACCTGGCCGGACATCGGCGGCGAGGTTCTTGTACGTGGTGGAGACCCGGTCGTGGGTGCCCTCGCAGTCCTCGACGGTGATGCGCACGCGGTCGCCGGTGGCCCACTCGACCGGCCCCTCGGCGAATCGGCCGAGCCGGATCTTCGGCCCCTGCAGGTCGGCGAGCACGGCGACGTTGCGTCCGGCCGCGGTAGCAGCCTGGCGCACCTCGTGGAAGCGCCGTCCGTGATCGGCGTGGACACCGTGGCTGAAGTTGAGCCGAGCAACGTCCATACCCGCCTCGACAAGCGCCCGCGCCCGCTCCGGCGTGTCCGTCGCCGGGCCGAGCGTGCAGACGATTTTCGCGTGCCGAATCACAGAAAGAACAGTAGTGGCCGTGCCGAGGTGCTCCGCACGCGCTGGGCGACAAGCCGGTCGGGCACGTACCTTCGCGAGATGGGTTACGCCCTGCAACTGAGCGAAGAGGAGCTCTACCGGTATCGGCTGATGGCCGAGGCGGCGCGCGAGTCGGAGAACGAACTCTGGGACCTGGCCGGCATCGCTCCTGGTGCAGCTATTGCGGACGTCGGGTGCGGGCCGGGCGCGATGTTCCCGGCTCTGGTCGACGCAGTGGAGGCAGACGGCTCGCTTGTCGGTGTCGATGGGGAGCCGAGCACGGTCGACCAGGCGCGGGCCCTCGTCGATACGAGCGGTTGGCCGAACGTCACGGTGCAGGTAGGAAAGGCCGACGCGACCGGTCTGCCGGCCAACTCCTTCGACGTGGTGATGATGCGCCACGTGCTCGCCCACAACGGGCAGCGTGAACAAGCCATCGTCGACCACCTCGCAACGCTGCTGAAGCCGGGTGGCCGGCTCTATTTGGTGGACGTCGACGTCGACGGGTTCCGGATCCGGCCCGACGACCCTCAGCTCGCCGAGCTCAGTGCTGCTTACGCGCGGTTCCACGCCGCACAGGGCAACGACCTCAAGACCGGGCTGCGGCTCGACGAGCTACTCCGCAGTGCCGACATGGAGATCGTCGCCTACCGGGGCTGGTATCAGATCGTCCGGCCGCAAGGGGAGCTACGACCGCCGGCATGGGCAGCCCGCGACGCGATGCTCGCGGCCGGCGTGGTTACCGCCGACGACCTGGCGCGCTGGGAGTCCGCTCTGAAGCGGATCACAGCGCAGGGTGCGGTGACGGTCTTTGCGCCGGTCTTCGGCGCGATCGGCCGCCGCGGCTGACGCCAGTCAGCCGCGGGCCGCTGCCATCACCGCGTCGTCGACGTCCTCGCCCGCCGCTGTCGCGCGTCGCGTCGCCTCCAGCACCCGGCGGAAGTCGCGCGCGACGATCGCGCTGAACCGGTGCCGCGCCGCCGCCCAGTCGAGAAGCAGTGCAGCGCCCACCGCCGAATCGGTGTACGCGACGTGCGCCTCGATCACCGCGCGCAGCCGGTCCGCGTCCGTGTCGCTGAGCGGCTCCACGTCGACGAGCTCACGGTTCACCAGTGACTGGTCGAGATCGAGCACGTACGCGTATCCCCCCGACATGCCAGCCGCCAGGTTGCGGCCGGTGCGCCCCAGGACGACTGCGATCCCGCCGGTCATGTACTCCAGCGCATGGTCACCGACGCCCTCGGCCACCACGGTGGCGCCCGAGTTGCGGACGCAGAACCTCTCTCCGACCACGCCACGGAGGTAGATCTCTCCGCTGGTAGCGCCGTAGGCGATGACGTTGCCGGCGATGACGTTCTGTTCGGCGACGAACGGCGCCGCCTCGTCCGGCCGCACCGCGATCACGCCGCCGGACAGACCCTTGCCGGCGTAGTCGTTCGTGTCACCGAGCAGGCGCAGCGTGACGCCGCGCGGCAGGAACGCAGCGAAGGACTGGCCGCCCGACCCGCGGAAGGTGATGTCGATCGTCCCTGGGGGCAGGCCCTCCGCACCGAACCGGCGAGTGACCATCGAGCCGAGCATGGTGCCGACGGTGCGGTTGACGTTGCGTACCTTCATCTCCAACGTCACCGGTGCG
>DATFTS010000112.1:0-2716 GCA_035261645.1 Jatrophihabitans sp.
CCCTAGAGACGTCCGATTCTCCTGCCACGTAAGGGCATTCTCGCTCTACGACCCGCTGATCAACAGCTCACCGTGGTGCATCCGGGCTAAGTCGGTGGCGCGCTACGCGAACGACTTGATTGACGTCGGCACGCCCGCAGATCTGCAGTCTGACGCGGACCTGATGAGTCAACACGGCCAGGCCGACGCGAGCGCCGGCGCGACGTTCGTGCTGCTTGACCTCGGCGCGCAAACGAGCCACCTACCATTCAGCGTGGCAAACCCGGCGATCGCCCTGGCTCTCACCGATGTCGGAGATGTGGCCCACGACCCGGTCCGGATTTCGCTGACAGACCTCGTGACGATCATCAACTCCTATATGGATGGCTTCGGCGATCACACGCTGCGCCTCGCGATCGGCACCAACAACGACGGCGACTGGTCTCAATACACGGCGGCAATGCGCGGTTCCGACTTCCGTACCAAGTTGATCGATCCGCTCGCGGGCTTAGCGCCCGCCGGGGTGACGGTCGTCGGCGCGAACGACATCGAGGCGAAGTTCGGCACCACGAAGGTGAGTGACGCACTCGCCTGGGAAAGCGCCTACTTCGGAGCCACTCCGGCCGACCTGATCTTCAACGGCGCGCTGGTCAACTGCCTGACCGTGTTCGGCAGCACTGCCAAGTGCGACTTCGGCTGGACGCAGCAGGACTACTGGAATCTGACGCATCACGTGCAGGACGGCCGCGACCACACGTTCGTCCTCCCGCAGATCTACTTCCCCGTGCAGGCGGTTCAGTGGGCCAATGTCTACGCCAACGGCGGCAGCGCGGAGATGCAGTTCATGGGTGCGCTCACCGAGCACGCAGCCGACGCCAGTACGTACACCCCGGCACAAGGATGGGCGGCGCTGATGCGTGCCCTTCAGTGGCGGGTGCGTACGCCCGGACTTGCGCGCGCAGTCGATATCGGGCCGGCCGCTTAGGCGCAGCTAGCGAGACGCGTGCGGACGCGCGGGGTCGACGCCGTGCGCGTTGAACACTGCGGCCACGGCGCGCAGCGGGTCGCGTCCGCTGCTCGGGTGGCGCAGAGCCAGAGCCACCAGATGGCAGCGGTGCTCGCCGAACGTCATCCCGTTCTCCGGATACTCAGCTGCGCCGACGCCGGGGGCAAGTGGCAGGCACAGCGGTGCCGTCACCGGCCGTAGCAGCGGTGCCAACTCGTCGAGCAACGTATGCGGCACCGCCTCGATGTCACGCAGATCCAGCACGGCACAACCCGATCGGGCAATGCGTCGTGGCTCCGTCGCGCAGGCAAGCGACCACGGCTGCCGCTCGTCGATCAGGCGGCCGGTCACGGTCGCGACGAACTCAGCCAGCCGGTCCGGTCGCGGGGTGAGCAGGAGGCGGACCGAACCAGGACGCGTGCGCGGCGGCGACCAGTTCTCGCCCCATGTCCGCCACCATCCGCCCGCGCGGACGACGTCGTGCCGGGCGACGACCGAAACGTCGCCACGGCGAAACCGCCGGTGGCTGCCGGCGTGCGCGGCGCGATACAGACCTGCCAGCGGCCGCCGCGAGACAAGGTCGTCCACGTCCCCCACGACCGGGCTGAACCAGTCGCGGTAGAGCAGGGTGGCGACGCTCATCCGGTCGGTGGCGCACTCGGCCATCCGCACGGCCTCCTGCAACTGGACGCGTGCCCACCCGGGCCAAGGTCCGGCCGCGGCATGACCCCCCACAAGTCGCGCCGCGGCCGGCCCCTCGAGAACGACCGGTCGGCGAAGAGGGCGCGCTCCGTCGTTCCCCCCGCTAAGGACGGACCCCTGCAACGGCAGTTCGTGCGCCACGCTCTCCACCTCCATCGGCCGTTGGCAGGTAGGAGCCGCGATCGACGTCCGTGATACCTCGGCGGCCAGATAGGCGCGAGTATCAGTTCCGCCGGTTATGTCTCCTGCTGTGTAGACACGCGCGGCGTTGCCGGATTCTGTGGTGAGCCGTGGCCGCGGGCCCTACGCTCTGCCGCGGGGCGTCAACCGACAGTCAGAGGTGACGATGAACGAGCCGCCGAGCCGAACGCCGCGCAGCACCGCGCCGTACGACGATCCGGTGATTGCGATCCCGCAGGCGGTGCTCGAGCGTTACAACGCCAGGGTGCTCGATCCGACCACCGCTCTTAAGGTCGCAGGGCAGGGACGGATCCGGTCGACGGTCTACATCGCGGACAAGGTGATCGTCACGCCCGACGCGATCCGCAACGTCGAGGCCCGCGATCAGCTGCAGCTGGCCGCGTCGCAACACGGCCTGGACTTCAGGCCGCCGCTTGTCAACGAGCAGCGCGAGCGCCTTGTCGCGGTCGCCCGAGATGTCGGCCGGGCCGACTTGGCCGAGCTGTTCCCTGTTGTGCGCTCGCTCGAGCCGCAGCAAGGCAAGACCGCGATCGCCGATGCGTGGGAGGTCGTGCAGACCTTCCGGGCGATGGTCGGTCCCGGATCTGACGCCGCCAAGCAAGTGGCGCTCAACCACCTCGTCACCGCGACACCCTTCGTGGGCGGGGTGCCATTTGTAGGAGGCGTCCCCTTCGTGGGTGGCGTGCCGTTCGTCGGTGGGGTGCCGTTCGCGGGTGGCGTCCCGTACTCCTCGTACGCAGTGCCCGGCTACGGCGGCCGGGCCCCCGTCAATTGGATCGGCCCGCGGCCGCATCGACGCCAGGACGGCGAGATGGGCTGCCGCCGACC
>DATFTS010000113.1:0-1909 GCA_035261645.1 Jatrophihabitans sp.
GTCCTCGACCACGACGAGTTCCCGCGGCCGGGTACCACCGTGGAGTCGCTCTCCGCACTGAAGCCGTCGTTCGCGGCGATTGCGGACATGGGTGGCTTCGGCGCCGTCGCGCTGCAGAAGTACCACTGGGTCGAGAAGATCAACCACGTCCACACGCCGGGTAACTCCTCGGGCATCGTCGACGGCGCTTCGCTCGTCGTGATCGGCAGCGAGCAGGCCGGCAAGGACAATGGCCTTACGCCGCGGGCGCGGATCCGCGCGGTGAGCGTGGTGGGTTCCGAGCCGACGATCATGCTGACCGGACCGGCCCCCGCGGCCGAGAAGGCGCTTGCGAAGGCGGGGCTCACCATCGACGACATCGACCTGTTCGAGGTCAACGAGGCCTTCGCCGCAGTCGTCCTCAAGTTCATGAAGGACCTCAACGTGCCGCACGAGAAGGTCAACGTGAACGGCGGCGCGATCGCGCTCGGGCACCCACTGGGTGCCACCGGCGCAATGATCCTCGGCACGCTGATCGACGAGTTGGAGCGCCGCGACCTGCGCTACGGCCTCGCCACCCTGTGCATCGGCGGCGGAATGGGCGTCGCGACGATCGTCGAGCGAATCTGAGCCCGCGAGAGCAACGGAGACAACTGACCTATGTCTGAGAACACCATCCGCTGGGAGCAGGACGCGGACGGCATCGTCACGCTGACCCTCGACGACCCCAACCAGCGCGCGAACACGATGAACGACGACTTCCGCTCGTCGCTCACCGCCACAGTCGACCGGCTGGAGTCGGAGAAGGAGTCGATCACCGGCGTCATCGTCACGTCGGCGAAGGACACCTTCTTCGCCGGCGGCGACCTGAAGCTGCTCTCGCAGGTCAACGACGGCAACGCCGAAGAGTTCGCCGCAGGCGTCGAGAAGATCAAGGCCGACTTCCGCAGGCTGGAGAGACTGGGCAAGCCCACGGTCGCTGCGCTGAACGGGGCCGCGCTCGGCGGTGGCCTCGAGATCGCACTTGCGTGTAACCGGCGGATCGCACTGGACAATCCGAAGGCGCAGTTCGGCCTGCCGGAGGTGACGCTCGGCCTGCTTCCCGGCGCGGGCGGCGTCACGCGCATCATCCGGCTGCTGGGCATCATGGACGGCCTGATGAAGGTGCTCATCCAAGGCACCCGGTACAAGCCGGCCGAGGCGGTCGGCGTCGGCATCGTCGACGAGTTGGCCGCTACGCCCGAGGAGCTGCTCGACAAGGCGCGCGCCTGGATCAAGGCCAACCCGGCGACCGTGCAGCCGTGGGACGACAAGGGTTACCGGATGCCCGGCGGCGCCCCGTCCAACCCGAAGGTCGGCGGCATGCTGCCGGCGCTGCCGGGCAACCTGCGTAAGCAGCTCAAGGGCGCTCCGATGCCGGCACCGCACCACATCCTGTGCGCGGCGGTGGAAGGCGCAACTGTCGACTTCGATACGGCGCTCAAGATCGAGGGCCGGTACTTCGTCAACCTCGCCACGGGTCAGACAGCGAAGAACATGATCCAGGCGTTCTGGTTCGACCTGAACTCGATCAACGCGGGCGGGTCGCGTCCGGCGGGCTACGAGAAGCGCAACGCGCAGAAGGTGGCTGTGCTCGGCGCAGGCATGATGGGCGCCGGCATCGCGTATGTGAGTGCACGCAATGGCATGGAGGTCGTGCTGAAGGACGTCTCGCTCGAGGCGGCCGAGAAGGGCAAGGGCTACTCGAAGAAGCTGCTCGACAAGGCCCTCTCCCGCGGCAAGATGACGCAGGAGAAGGCGGACGAGGTCCTCGCCCGGATCACGCCGACGGACGACTACGCCGACCTTGCCGGCTGCGACCTGGTCGTCGAGGCGGTCTTCGAGAAGGTGTCGCTGAAGCACGAGGTGTTCGCCGAGACCGAGAAGGTCG
>DATFTS010000114.1:0-1598 GCA_035261645.1 Jatrophihabitans sp.
ACGCTACCCGGCCGCGCCGTCCGCCCGCGACTGCTTCGGCGCGGCCGGCACCGCGTCGATACCGGCTTCCTTGCGCTGCGCCGAGGTGATCGGCGCGGGTGCCGAGGTCAGCGGGTCGAAGCCGCCGCCGGTCTTGGGGAACGCGATCACGTCACGCAACGACTCGGCGTGCGCGAGCAGCATGCAGATCCGGTCCCAGCCGAACGCGATGCCACCGTGCGGGGGTGCGCCGTAGCTGAACGCTTCGAGCAGGAAGCCGAACTTCTCCTGGGCTTCGTCCTCGGTCAGCCCCATCACCTTGAAAACGCGCTCCTGGATGTCGCGCCGGTGGATACGGATCGAGCCGCCGCCGATCTCGTTGCCGTTGCAGACGATGTCGTAGGCGTAGGCCAGCGCCGACCCGGGATCGGTGTCAAAGGTGTCCATCGAGTCAGGCTTCGGCGAGGTGAACGCGTGGTGCACGGCGGTCCACGCGCCATGTCCGACAGCCACGTCGCCGTGCGCCTCGGCATCCGCCGTCGGCTCGAACAGCGGCGCATCGACGATCCACACGAACCGCCACGCCGATTCGTCGATCAGCCCCAGTCGCTTGCCGATCTCGAGACGCGTCGCGCCGAGCAACGCGCGCGCGGAGTTGCCGCCGCCGGCGGCGAAGAATATGGCGTCGCCCGGCTTGGCACCGACGTGCGAGGCCAGCCCGGCACGCTCCTCGTGGGACAGGTTCTTGGCGACCGGGCCGCCGAGCTCCCCGTCCTCGCCGACGAGGACATAGGCGAGCCCGCGGTGCCCGCGCTGCTTCGCGAACTCCTGCCAGGCGTCGAGCTGCCGGCGTGGCTGCGCGGCGCCGCCGGGCATGACCACCGCACCGACGTACGGCTGCTGGAAGACGCGGAACGGCGTGTCCTTGAAGAAGTCGGTGCAGTCGACGAGCTCGAGCCCGAAGCGAAGATCCGGCTTGTCGGTGCCGTAGCGGTCCATGGCGTCGTAGTAGGTCATGCGCTCGATCGGGGTCTGGATCTCGTGGCCAACGAGCCGCCACAGCGCCACCAGCACGTCCTCGGCCAGGGCGATGACATCGTCCTGATCGACGAAGCTCATCTCGATGTCGAGCTGCGTGAACTCCGGCTGCCGGTCGGCGCGGAAATCCTCGTCGCGATAACACCGCGCAATCTGGAAGTACTTCTCGACGCCGGCCACCATCAGCAACTGCTTGAACAGCTGGGGCGACTGCGGCAGCGCGTACCAGGTGCCCGGCTCGCGGCGGTTGGGGACGAGGAAGTCGCGCGCGCCCTCCGGGGTCGAGCGGGTCAGAAACGGGGTCTCGACCTCCAGGAAGTCACGGTCATCGAGGACGCCGCGGATGGTGCGGATGACGGCGTGCCGCAGAGCCAGCGCCTCCTGCATCGGCGGGCGGCGCAGGTCGAGCGCCCGGTGGCGCAGCCGCAGGTTCTCGTCGACCGCGATGTCCTCGTCGACCGGGAAGGGCGGCGTCTCGGCGTCCGAGAGGATCTGGACCTCCTCGACGACGAGCTCAATTTCACCGGTCGTGAGGTTGGGGTTGACATTCTCCGGCGCGCGCTTGGCGATCATGCCCGAGG